>NZ_JBJLSG010000012.1:0-63646 GCF_050871925.1 Kineococcus gurbantunggutensis | reverse complement strand
CGCATCGCACGAACGTGCGATGCGCCGGCGACGACGAGCGACTTGACTGCGCCTGCGCGGTGAGCACGCGCGATGGCTGTGGTGAGGGCGCGGGAGGTGGAGTGGTCTTCGTGGGCTGCAGAGGGGTCACCGCCGATGGCGCAGCGGCCGCCGGCGGCGCGGGAACGGTGCCGTGAGCACCGGGGCGCGGGGCATCGGGCACTTCCTGCGGGCGCGTCGCGATGCGCTGCAGCCGGAGGACGTCGGCCTGGTGCGTGAGCCGGGGCGCCGGGTGCCGGGACTGCGCCGCGAGGAGGTCGCCGACCTGGCCGGCATCAGCGCGGAGTACTACCTGCGCCTGGAGCAAGGACGAGACCACCAGCCCTCGGGGCAGGTGGTCGCGGCGCTGGCGCGGGCGCTGCGCCTGGACGGAGCAGGACGTGAGTACCTGTCCCGGCTCATCACCGGGTTCCTGTCGGTGCCCGCTGCCGCCGGCGACACCGCCGGGCTGGGTGACCACCTCGCGGCACTGGTGGACAGGCTCGGCGCTGCGCCCGCCTTCGTCACCGACGCCAACAAGGACGTGGTGATCAGCAATCCGCTGGCCCGAGCCCTGGGCGGTCACGCGCTGGAGCCGGGGCAGAACCTCCTGCTGGAGCTCTTCGCCCCTCAGGTGAAGCTGACGACCCCGCAGTGGGAGCAGGTGGCGCGGCGGGCGGTCGCCACCTTGCGGCTGTTCGGCGACCCGGACAGCGCCCGGCTGCAGCAGGTCGTAGGCACCCTCGCTGTGCGTGACGAGGACTTCCGCCGCTGGTGGGCCGCGTACGAGGTGGCCGCGACAGCACTGCGGGGCAGCTTCTCGTGCACGGTCGACGGGTTCGGCCGGCTGGAGCTGACCTACGAGAACCTCGCGGTGCCCGGGCACCCCGGACACGTCGTGACCCTCCTCCGGGCCCAGCCCGGCACCGCGGCGCACTCCGCGCTGCAGGTCCTGTCCGCACGCCGCCGGGCACCGCAGCTGCTGTGAAGGTGCGGCGTCACGCGTCGGCGAGGAGCTCGGGAGGTTCCTCAGCGCAGGGTGCGCAACCGGTGCGCCGTCGATGGTGGGGCACGAGCGGGAGCAGCGCAGACCGCCGCGCGTGCCCGACCACCGCGCTCGGGTGACGCGCCGGGCGCATCAGCAGCACGAGCGGTGCCGCGACCGGTGGCGGGAACCCGTGGTCCCGGTGCGGTGCACGGCAGCGTCCCCTGCGTGCGCGGCGGGGTCGGCAACGCCTCGAGGCTGCGAGGGGATGACGACGTGCGCGGCGGGTGGCGGGTGGTCGCCGACAACCACACCCGCCTTCCCGCGCCCCGACCAGCACTGCCGAGTCGATCCCGCCTGCACCTGTTGCGCCTGACGCCTCCGTGGACGGCGGAGGGGCGGCTGGTGCCCCACCCTGCCCGTACCCCGGGCAGGGGTACCCCGGGCAGGGGTACCCCGGGCAGGGCCTGCAGCACCCCTGAGGTGCCGGCCACACGGGCTCGGTCCGACCTTCGTCCGGCTGACCGCCCAGCCTGCCGTCCTGGGCGCCGTTCTGGGTGTCGTCCTGCGTGCCGTTCTGCGTGCCGTTCTGCATGGACCACACGTCCGTGGGCTGGTGAGCTACCAGCACGCCGGGCGCCGGTGCAGCTCGACCTCGTGCGACGTGCGGTTGCGCACTGCACGGCGGTCGACGCCCCGGCGTGGCGAACGGAGTCCGACACCACGACGAGAGGACGAGGCGTGAGAGCGACACCGTGCCCGTGCCCCAGCCGCACCTGCACCGCCTCAGCGGCACGCTCCTCGCACCCGCGCCGCGGTCACGGACGGCCGGTGGCGTGAGTGCTCGAGCGGTGCGCATCGGCGACTTCCTGCGGGCGCGTCGTGGTGCGCTGCAGCCGGAGGACGTCGGCCTGGTGCGTGAGCCGGGGCGCCGGGTGCCGGGACTGCGCCGCGAGGAGGTCGCCGACCTGGCAGGCATCAGCGCGGAGTACTACCTGCGCCTGGAGCAAGGACGAGACCACTGCCCCTCCCCGCAGGTGATGGCTGCCATCGCGCGGGCGCTGCGCCTGGACGCCGCTGCCCGAGGCTACCTCTCCCGGTTGATCACCGACTTCCTCCGGCGCGACGAGTCGCGCACCGAGGGCTCGGTCGATCCGGGTTTGGCGCTCCTGGTGGACCGACTGGTCGATGTGCCCGCGTTCATCGCCGACGCCAACAGGGACGTCGTGGCGAGCAACGCCCTGGCCCGAACGGTCTCGGGCGGGGTGCTCGCCCCTGGACGCAACCTGCTGCTGCACGCGTTCGATCCCCGGGTGAAGACGCCGACGCCCGAGTGGGAGCGGTCGGCGCGTCGAGCGGTCGCAGCCCTGCGCTGGTCGTCGGACCCGGACGACCCCCGCCTGCAAGAAGTGATCGGCACCCTGGCCGTGCGCGACGACGACTTCCGCCGCTGGTGGAGCGCTCACGAGGTCGCCGTCACCGGCGTCGTCGACCTGGCCTCGATCGTCCTGGCCCGGCCCCCCGGGACGCGGGTCGACTGCCAGGAGTTCAGCGTCCCCGAACACCCCGGTCACGTGCTGGCGATCGTCCACGACGACTCCACCGTCGGCGCCGACGTGCCGGTGCGAGCTCCGGCATCCCCGGTGGCACGAGGCGGGCCAGGACATCGTCAAGCCGATGCGGACGACGGTGAGCAGCCTTCGTCCGGGGTGCACCAGCGGTCCAGCAGCACTTGCACGCGGCGGGAACGCTCCTCCTCGCCGATGCGGGCGAAGATCTCCTGAGCCACCTGCAGGTGGCCCCGCGCGGCGGCGACCCGACCGCGCTGCCGCTCGACCTGAGCGAGAGCCTCGTGCCCTGCGGCGGTCGCGAGCGGGACGTCGCGCTCCTCGGCGACGGCGATCGACTCCAGGTGAGCACGCGCAGCACCCTGCAGGTCGCCACCGGCTCGCAGCATCCTGCCGCGGCACTGCAGGGCCCACGTGCGCACCACACCGTGGTGCTCCACGGACAGCGTGGGCTCCGGCTCCTCCAGCACGTGGAGCAGTTGGTCGATCGTCCTCAGCGCAGCGCGTCGGTTCCCCCTCTCCCACAGACCGGACGCCTGCAGACGCACGGTGCTCAAGCGCCCCTCGACATCGCCCACCTGCTCGAAGAGGACGCCGGCTCGACGCGCGCGCCGCAGCTTCGCATCGCCGGTGCTCGCCTCACCGGCGCGGACCTCCGCCCACGCCTCGACCGCCCGCTCCTCGGTGGCGCGCGCCAGCTGGACGGCACGATCAGCCGCCTGCAGAGCTTCCGCCGCACGTCCTCGCGTGGTCATGGCCATGGACAGGTGGGTGAGGTGCACCGCCAGTGCGCGATCGTCTCCGAGGCGCTGTGCTGCAGCCACCGACCAGCCGAAGACGTCGGTCCACCCCGGCCATCCGTCACCACCGGCTGCGAACCCCTCCAAGGCACCGCTCGTCACCAGCACGGCCTCGTCCCGACCCGCCGAAGCGGCCGCACCGAGCGCGGCCAGCCAATTGCCTCGCTCCTCCCGCAGCCAGCGGTGGGCGGCGGCCGAGGTCGCGAACACCGTCCCGGCAGAGGCTCGCGCCCCAGCGCCCGACGCGCCCGTTCCCCAGCCGGTCCCCGAGTGCTCCGCGAAGAGCAGACCCGCGTTGCGCGCCGTGGCCAGGAGCCACTCGTGCATCCGGTCGGTGGACGCCGCACGCTGGTCGGCACCCTCCTCGCCGTTCAGGCACCCCGCCGCGAAGAGGGCGACCAGGTCGTGGAAACCCACCCGACCGCCCGGCAGCGCGACGAGCAGGTTCACCTCGACGAGCTCGTCGAGCAGGCGCGCGGCGTCATGGACGTCGATCCCGGCGACGACGGCGGCGAGCTCGGCACCGGCGCCAGCGTGCACCAGCGACAAGCGCCGGAACAACAGGCGGGCACCGGCCTCGAGCTGCTCGTAGGACGGCGCCAGAGCGGCAGTCACCCGCAGATCTCCTGCGACGAGCAGGCTCAGCCGATCACCGCTCCTGCTCAGCCGGTCCGCCAGGTCCCGGAGCGTCCAACCGGACACGCTGACCAACCGGTTGCCCACGATCCGCAGGGCCAGGGGGAAGTTCCCGCACGACCGGGCCACCGCCTGCAGGGCTTCGCTGTCAGGTGCCGCTGTGGCCGCCGTCGCGAGGAAGGCGACCGCCTCCTCGTCGGACCACGGCCCCAGCACCAGCCGTCGAGCGTGCGCCAAGCCGGTCAGCAAACGACGGGACGTGACGATCACCGAACTGTTGCCCTCGACGATCAGCAGGGGGCGGACCTGGGCTTCGGCACGGGCGTTGTCCAGCACGATGAGCACCTCCCGCTCGGCCAGCAGTCGCCGGTACAGGGCCGACCGATCCGCGGGGTCGACAGGCACCTCACGTGCGCCGAGGGCCCGCAGCAGCCGCGCGAGGGCCTCGTACGGATCCACCGGATCCGCGTCGAGCCCGCGCAGGTCCAGGTGCAGGACACCGTCGGGGAAGGATGCGGCGTGGTGGTGCGCCGCGCGGATCGCCAGTGCCGACGTGCCCAGGCCACCGGTGCCGGAGACCACCGTCAACCGCGGTCGCTGCCGGGGATCGGCGATGACGGACAGCTCCGTCAGCTCCACCTGGCGGCCGACGAAGTCGGGGAGGTCGGCCGGCAGGGCGCACAGCCGCGACGTTTCCGGCAGCCGGCTGAGCCGGCCGTCGCGGGCGGCGTGGAGGAGCGCCCGGCGGGCGGCCTCGGACAGGGCCAGGGCATCGGCCAGCGCAGCGACCGTCCGTGGCTGGGGGCCGCGGGTACGTCCTCGCTCGATGTCGCTGATCGCCCGGGCGCTGACTCCGGAGGCTGCAGCCAGCTCTTCGATGGTCATGTCGGCCGCACGACGGTGAGCGCGCAGCAGGACGGCGGTGTCCGCGCCGGCCACACCCACCACGCCCACCACGCCGTTCGCTCCGTGCACTCCACGTGCGCGGTCCACCACCCGTCCACTCCCCCGAAGTCGTGCGCGTCGTCAGCGGGCGGTGACCGTGCACCGGAGTGCTGGTGCCGGGCAGCGGCCCCCGCTGCGAGCCCCGCGGCGTCACCAGCGGCTCCGGTCGGTCATCACGCCCTCATCCAGCTGGCACGTGCAGCATCGGCCGGATCGAGGAGGGGCGACCACCCCGGTGCCGCGTTCGTGCACGGTGGGCACAGAGCCGTGCAGGCACAGACCACCCTGGTGGAGCTCGACCGCACCCCACCCGGCTCGAGCGGGTCCGCCCCGGGACGCCCCGGTCCGCCGCCGCGGCGTCCCGGGGCCCCAGCTCAGCGCCCGCACGCGCGCCGCGGGGAGTGCCCGGCCAGCGGTACCGGGCCCTCGACCTCCGCGACGAACCTGTCCTTGACAGGACCTGGCCCGTCCTCGCACGACCTCCCTAGTGTGGACGATCACGCCCGCCGGCGTGCCGAACCGATCGAACTCAGCAGGTGGCTCGACCGAGCCGTCACCCCGCTGCGGAACTCCTCGCCCACAGCGCTGCTGCGGTCGGGCGCGCCGTCGGAGCGGACAGGGTCAGCAGAGGAGGTGGACGGTGACGGATCACGCGGGACGCCGAGGACGGCACCGAGGACCCGGCGAGGTGGACGGGCCGGGAGAGGCGGCGGAGTTCGACGCCTTCGTCGCTGCGCGCGGTCCGGCGCTGCAACGCCTGGCCCGTGCACTGGTGCGCGATCCGGCCGATGCCGAGGACGTCGTCCGAGACGTGCTGGCCAAGGCCTTGTTGAAGTGGCGCCGTGTGCGACGTGCCGACGACCCGGTCGTCTACGTCAACCGCATGCTCGTCGACGAGAGCACCTCTTCCCGGCGGTGGGCGGTGAGTCGTGGGCATCCCCGTGCTCCGGAGAGGGGGCCGGGCGGAGGAGGAGCCGACGACAGCCGTGAAGGCGCCGATCGGCGGACGCTGCTGACCGCCGTCCGCGCCCTGCCCACCGAGCAGCGCGCCGTCGTGGCACTGCGCTACCTGGACGAGATGCCGGACGAGCGCATCGCCGAGGTGCTCCGCACCAGCGTCGGCTCGGTGCGCGTGAACGCCGGCCGCGGCCTGAGCCGCTTGCGTGCATCGGTGGTGGCGGTGGCGACCGCCTGAAGCCCGATCGCCGCGGCGCGGCACCACCGCAGCCCGGTGGCCGGGGGCGGCTGGAGGCGGTGCCGACGCACCAGCGCCCCGACTCGTGCCGGCGGTGGGTGGAACGGATGCGCCTGCCACGCCTCGACGCAGCAGGCCGGCCGGGAAGCAGCACCCGCGCTGCTCCGTGGTGGTGCTCAGCACCCGGCTGCACGTCGACCGGTGCGGGAGCTGGGCTGGGAGGGAGGAGGCGTGCAGTGACGGAGCGCTTCAGCGGACGACGAGCGATCACGATCGCCACGGCTTCCTTCGCCACCCTCACCCTCGTCCCGTGGGCGGTGGACGCCACCGGAACCCCTCGTGCAGGCTCGGTGCTCGCTGCGCTGCCGCTGGCGCTGCTCTTCGGCGCGCTGGCCGGCTACGCCGCCTCCCCCGAGGACCCCAGAGAGGTGTCGACGCACCGACCGCACCGGCGGCGCCGGGCGTGCGGCAACCGTCAGCCGGTCCGGCACAGCGCTCCCAGCGCTCCCAGCGCGCCGAACCGTCCAGGTACCCGCAGCGGTCACGGTCCCACCCGTCAGCCGTGAGCGCGGCAGCCCGCTCGAACCCGCTCTCGATGCGCCGGTGACCGGCTCCCCCTGCCCCGTCGACCAGAGGACGTGCCGTGGACCCTGCAGCGACCGCCGACCCACCCGGCGCCGCGCAGCCGTCGCCGTGGGCTCCACTGCGCGCGCGGGCCTTCCGCACCTTGTGGATCGCCTCTGGTGGCGCAGCAGCGCCTGGGGATGGGCGCGGCCGGCTACGGCGTCCTGCTGGGGGCTGCGGGGACGGGGTGGTCGCCGGCGCGGTGCTCATGCCCCGTCTGGCTCGCGCGCTCTCGCCCACCGCACGCCTGACGTGGGCGGGTGCGGTCTTCGGTGCCGGCATGCTGGCACTGGCCGGCGCGCGTTCTCCCGCGCCGGCGGCCATCTCCCTGCTGCCCGTGGGGGCAGCGTGGATCGTCGTCATCGCAGGGCTCAACGCCGCGGTGCAGTCCTTCCTGCCGCCGTGGGTGCGTGCCCGGGCCCTGTCGGTCTACCAGGTGGTGTTCTTCAGCGCCACGGCCGTCAGCGCCGCCGCGCGGGGGCTCATCGCTGACCACCTGGGTCTGTCGCGGGCCTTCGTCCTCGCCGGTGCGCTGCTGGTGGCCGGTGCCTTCAGCGGGCGCTGGTGGAGCCTGCGCGAGGTCGCGGCGGCCTCGCGGCAACCGGTGGACTTCTGGCCGGATCCGGCTGAGGGGGCTGCGGCGGGGCAGGGGGGTGAGCTGTCCGCTCCGGTGCCCCCGGGAGCGGTCCTGGTGCAGGTCCGCTACGAGGTGCCCGAGCAGGCTCTCGAGGAGTTCGTGCGCGTGGCGGCGCGCGTCGAGCGCTCGCGGCGGCGCACCGGTGCCTCGCGGTGGAACCTGTACCGCTCGCTGGAGGAGCCGGGTTCCCTGGTCGAGCAGTTCACCGTGGCCGATCGGGCCGATCACCTGGCCCAGCACCACGAGCGCTTGACCAGCGCCGACCAGAGCGCTCAGGAGCGGCTGCGGTCCCTGGCCACGCAGGTGCACGCCGCCAGGCACCTGGTGCGGGTTCCCGCGGTGCGCGCGCTGGGCGTTGCGGAGTGATCGACGCAGCAGCTCCACGGGTGCGCTCCGCCGGGCGCGCACCCGCGGTGCCACCTCCCCCACCGGACGACACCCGCGCGGCACGCGCGAGCTGACCCTGGCTTACCGCGCCGCTGACGTGCGGGGGCGGCCGGGAGGCAGCGTTCGGCTGGTGCGGCTCAGGCGGCCGGCGTGCTGATCGGACTCTCAGCGCCGCAGCGGCCCGGGTCGCCGTCGAGGCCCGGGCGTGCACGCCGCTCCACGGTGACGACGACGGCGATCACCGCCAACGCCGTGGTGATCAGCGGTCGGGGCAGCGCGGCGGAAGCGGCGGCGATCAGCGCGCAGACCACGACGAGCAGGTTGCGGGCACCGCTCAGCTCGTGCCGCAGCACCAGCCACCACGTCGCGAGCAGGAACAGCGCCACGGGGACGGTGACCGTGGCCGCTGCGGCCCGGGCGGACACGGCGCCGTGGCCGCTCTCGTGGTCGATGAGGACCTCGACGCCGGCGGAGAAGGCGCCCGCGGCGGCGAAGACGAGGTAGTGCGCGTAGCCGTACACCAGCCCCTCGCGGCGGCTGCCCAGCCGACGGTGGTGCTCACCGGAGAAGTACACCCACCACATGCCCGCAGCCAGCGCCAGGGCGCAGCCGGCCAGCAGCAGCAGCTGCGCCAGGTGCCCGCTCTGCTCGAGCGCGTCGATGAGGGCGTTGGCGGAGGCGAGGACGGACTCACCCAGCAGGATGAGGGTGAACAACCCGTAGCGCTCGGCGACGTGGTGCGGGTGCCACGGGGTGGCCCGGGCGCGCTCGGCCCACACGGGGACGGCCAGCTCGGCCAGCGCCAGCAGCACGAAGCTCCACGTACCACCCTGCTCGGGCAGGGCCAGCCGCGCCAGCCACGCCAGCTGCACGAGCGTGATGCCGACGGCGTAGCGCCGTGTCGTGCGGCGCAGCGAGGCATCGCTGCGCGAGGCGCGCAGCCACTGCACCACCAGGGCCAGGCGCATCACGACGTACCCGGCGGTGACGACCGTCAGGTCCTCCTCCACGACGGCGTCGTGCACGCCGGCGGCCAGGACGAGGACCCCGGCCATCTGCACCAGGGTCAGCACCCGGTACAGCCAGTCGTCGGTGTCGAAGGCGGAGGCGAACCAGGTGAAGTTCATCCACGCCCACCACACGGCGAAGAAGATGGTGCAGTACCCCACCAGCCCGTCCGCGAAGTGCCCCTCGCTCAGAGCGTGGTGCAGCTCCACCGAGGCCAGGGAGACCGCCACGACGAAGACCAGGTCGAAGAAGAGCTCCAGCGGGCTGGCCGCGCGGTGGGGTTCGCTCCGGTCGCGCGGACGCATCGGGCGCAGGCCCGTGCGCCGCGCTGCCCCCGGTGGATCGCCGGCCGAGCCGTGTGCCCGGTGCTGCACGCTCATCGTCGTCCTCCTCCATCCTGTGCTCGTGGTCCTCCGCCTGCACGGTTCGCGCCCCACCGCCTGCAGCACCAGCGCGGTGCTCGCTCACCCGCCGAACAGCAGGTGCGGGCTCGGGTCGGGTCGTTCGAGGAGGTGCCGGCACCAGCGACGGCCCGCGAGTTCTGCGGGCGTCATCGAGGGCGGAGCCGTCGAGCGCTTGCGGGCGCGCGGTGGCTGACCGGCGGAAGTGCTCGGCGGCGCCGGCGACGGCTCGTGCGCGCTGGCGATCTGCGGCGCGCGATCGCCGGTGACCCTCGCACGCCCCTCCTTCCCGGCGGGGGCAGTTCCGCCGTGGTGGGCATCGGGAGGACCCTAGTCCGGCGAGCGGCACCGCATCCTGGCCCTGCCGAGGTCAGGGTCGGCCCACGAGCCTGCCAGGGCCTGGACGGGGCGAGCGGGCCGACTCAGCGTGCGCCGGGTGAACGCCGGTCCGCGGGAACCGTGGGGTCGTGGACCAGCGCCGTCTCGGCGGTGGTGGGCGTCGTGCTGCTGATCGCCCGGCTCCTCGTGAGCGCACCGGCTCGAGCGATCGTGGGCGGGAAGGTCAGCACCACCGGCTCGTGGAGCGTGCGGGTCTACGAGGACGGCGAGCCGAACCGCCGCCTACGCCGACGTCCACCTGCTGCGCACGTGGATCAGCTCCACGATCCGCAACCGCCCACCCCCGCGTTGAGCGGGTGGCCGCGCAGTGCGCAGCGCCGGTCTCCGGACCGCGGGGCCCGACGCCGCGGCGCAGCCGCCCAGGGGCGTGCCGCTCCCGCACCACCGCACGGATCGCCCCTCACAGACCTCCGGTCGCAGGCCGCTCGTCACACAGCGGGCGCGAAGGCGACGTCCACGCCGAGGGCGGCGAGCACGGAGGTGGCCACGGCGTCGGGGTGGGAGACGCCGACGGCGTGGGAGGCGCCGGGCACGACGGTGACCTGGCGCGCACCGGCGCGCTCGGCCATGAACGCCTGCGCGGCGGCGGGGATGTTGAGGTCGCCGTCGCCGTACACCGACCACGAGGGCAGCCGCCTCCACGCCGGCTCCACCGCCAGCTCCTCGGCGAGGGCGGCCTCGGTGATCGGGCGCTGGGTGGTGGCCATGGTGCGGGCCAGCGCCGGGTCGACGTCGGCGGCGAACTGGGCGGTGAAGCGGGCGGGGTCGATGCGGAACTCCTGGCCGCCGCTGGAGACGGGGTAGGCCAGCAGGGTCTCGCCGAGGGTGCTGCCCGGGTAGCGCCCGGACAGCTCCAGCGCGCTCTCCCCGCGCTCGGGAACGAAGGCGGCCACGTAGACCAGCGCCTTGACCTGCTCGCCGAGCGCGTCGGCGGCTGCGGTGATGACCATCCCGCCGTAGGAGTGCCCCACGAGCACGACGGGACGGCCCAGGGCGCGCACGACGTCGGTGAGGTAGGCGGCGTCGGCGGCCACCGAGCGCAGCGGGTTCGCGGCCGCGACGACGTCGACACCGCGCTCGCGCAGGGTCTCGGCGACCTCGGCCCAGCTGGCCGACTCGGCGAAGGCACCGTGGACCAGGACGACGGTGGGGTGGGTGGGGATGCTCTCAGACACGGGATGCTCCTTGCCGTGGGTGATCGGTGGACGACGAGGTCGGGTGGAGCACCGGCACGGGGTGCTGTCGGCCGCCGGCGGAGCCGCTGCGGCAGAGGGGTCTCGAGCGGGTTCGGGGGCCGCGCTCCGAGAGGTGGCTAGGTGAGGGTCGTCGAGCCGACGGTGCGCAGGCGTTCCAGGCGGGCCGCGGACACGGCGTCCACGGCCCGCCACAGCACCAGCACCGAGCCGTCCGTCTCACCGCAGGCCTGCAGCTCCTGGTACGCCATGGCCATCTGGCCGACCACGGGGTGCTCCCAGCCCAGGCCGCCGGAGCCGGGCCGCTCCGGGCGCGGTCCCGCCCACGCCCGGTTGAAGTCCTGGCTCTGGGCGGCCAGCTCCCCCACCAGAGCGCGGAACCCGGAGTCCTCGAGGTTCGTCTCCAGCGAGGTCCGCAGGGATGCCGCGACCAGGTGGGCCACTCGGCTCCAGTCGGTGGTGAGGGTCGGCACGACGGGGTTGAGGAAGGTGTAGCGCGCCAGGTTCACCCCTGGCTCGAACGCGGCGCTGAGCCGCCGTGCCAGCTCGTTGGAGGCCAGCACGTCCAGGTGGCGGTTGCGCAGGACCGCCGGGACCTCCTGCAGCGAGTCGACCACCTGCCGCAGGTGCTCCGGAGCTGCACCGGCTTCTGCCACGTCGTCCCCTCCCCCCGGCACGAGGCCGACCCTAAGCGGCCGCCGGCGCCGCAGCCAGGTCCTGGCAGGGACACCGTTGGAGGCGCCCGGAGGGCCCGACGCCCAGCACAATGGTCGCCGAGACCGAGCTGCCGGGCGGGCGGAACGTGCCACCCAGCGCAGCGGTTCAGGCGGCACCAGCCACCGGCTGCACGCGGTGCGTGAGCTTCCGTGGCGCAGCCGCATCCGGCACGTCACCCACCGAAGAGGAGTCCTTGATGTCTGGCAACCCCCAGGGGATTTCGCTGGAACCGGCCGCCCAGGCGTTCGTGGACGCCACCAGCGAGCCGCCGTTCCTGTACCAGCTGGACCCCGAGGAGGGCCGCAAGGCCGTCGACGGCGTCCAGGACGAGCCGATCGACAAGCCCGAGGTCGACGAGGAGTGGGTCACCGTGAGCGGCGGGCCCACCGGCAGCGTCCCGGTGCGCATCGTCAAGCCCCTGGGCGCCACCGGGCCGCTGCCCGTCGTGCTCTACACCCACGGCGCCGGCTGGGTGTTCGGCGACGCGCACACCCACGACCGCCTCGTGCGCGACCTGGCCGTGGGCACCGGCGCGGCGGTGGTGTTCCCCGAGTACTCCCGCTCGCCCGAGGTGCGCTACCCGGTGGCCAACGAGCAGTCCTGGGCGGCGCTGCAGTGGGTGGTGCGCGAGGGGGCCGCGCACGGGCTGGACGCCGGGCGCGTGGCGCTGGCCGGGGACTCCGTGGGGGGGAACATGGCCATCGCCCTGACCCTGATGGCCAAGGAGCGCGGCGGGGTGGACCTGCGCGCCCAGGTGCTCTTCTACCCCGTCACCGACGCGGCCTTCGACACCCCCTCGTACCACGAGTTCGCCACGGGGTACTTCCTGGCCCGCGAGGGCATGCAGTGGTTCTGGGACCAGTACACGACCAGCGAGGACGATCGCGCGCAGATCACCGCCTCGCCGCTGCGGGCGAGCACCGAGCAGCTGGCCGGCCTGCCGCCGGCACTGGTGATCACCGCGCAGGCCGACGTGCTGCGCGACGAGGGCGAGGCGTACGCGGTCAAGCTGCGCGAGGCGGGGGTGCCGGTCACCCAGGTGCGCTACCAGGGCATCGTGCACGACTTCGTCATGGTGAACTCCCTGCACGGCACGAACGCCGCCACGGCGGCGGTGGCGCAGGCGGTGGACTTCCTGCGCGGGGCGCTGCAGGGCTGAACCACCCGCCCCGCCGGCCCCGTGAGGGGCCGGTGGCCGGCGGGGCGGTCGGCGAGAGCGCTCGAGCGCAGTGGGACGTGCCGGAGGGGAACGCCCGACTGCGCGAGGACCGCTGCCGGGCAGCGAGGGGGAGGCGCCGGACCGAGCGAGCACCGCGTCCACGGCATCCCCCCGGAAGGCGGCCACCAGCGCTGCCCGACGCGCACGAGCCGTGCTGCGGTGCGCCGCAGCACGGCACGACGGGGAGCACGCGGGAACCGCGACGCGAGAGCACGGTGCACCGCCGCGCTCGTCACGCACGGCACTGCTGCTCAGCGCCTGCGTGCCGGCAGTCCGCACGCGAGCTCGGACGCCACGGCGACGGCGGTACCGCCGATCACGCTCGCCGTGACCGCAGACGTGCACTTCGAGGGCGCAGCGCGGCAGCTCAGGGGCCGGCCAGGAGCCGGGAACAGGTGGCGAGGGGGGTGCGTTAGAGTGGCCGCCAGTTGATTGAAGGTTCAACCACATGGATCGGGAGCACACCATGCAGTTCGGGGTCTTCAGCGTCGGGGACGTCACCCTCGACCCCACCACGGGGCGCACGCCCACCGAGAACGAGCGCATCAAGGCGCAGGTGGCCATCGCCCGCAAGGTCGAGGAGGTCGGCCTGGACGTCTACGCCACCGGCGAGCACCACAACCCGCCGTTCATGCCGTCCTCGCCGACGACCCTGCTCGGCCACATCGCCGCCCTCACCGAGCGCATCGTCCTGTCCACCGCCACCACGCTGATCACGACCAACGACCCGGTCAAGATCGCCGAGGACTACGCCGTGCTGCAGCACCTGGCCGACGGGCGCGTGGACCTGATGATGGGCCGCGGCAACACCGGCCCGGTCTACCCCTGGTTCGGCAAGGACATCCGCGACGGCATCGCCCTGGCGGTGGAGAACTACGACCTGCTGCGCCGGCTGTGGCGCGAGGACACCGTGGACTGGCAGGGCAAGTTCCGCACCCCCCTGCAGTCCTTCACCGCCACCCCCCGCCCCCTGGACGGCGTCGCACCGTTCGTGTGGCACGGCTCCATCCGCACCCCCGAGATCGCCGAGCAGGCCGCCTACTACGGCGACGGCTTCTTCCACAACAACATCTTCTGGCCCCTCAGCCACACCGAGCAGATGGTGCAGCTGTACCGCCGGCGCTTCGAGCACTACGGCCACGGCCCCGCCGACACCGCCGTCGTCGGACTGGGCGGCCAGTTCTTCGCCCGCAAGAACTCCCAGGACGCCGTCGCCGAGTTCCGCCCCTACTTCGACGTCGCCCCCGTCTACGGCCACGGCCCCTCGCTGGAGGAGTTCACCGCAGCCACCCCGCTGACCGTGGGCAGCCCGCAGCAGGTCATCGAGCGCTACGCCGCCATGCGCGAGCACGTCGGGGACTACCAGCGCCAGCTGTTCCTGATCGACCACGCCGGGCTTCCGCTGAGCACGGTGCTGGAGCAGATCGAGATCCTCGGTGGCGAGATCGTCCCCGCCTTGCGCGAGGAGCTGGCGCTCGGGCGTCCCGCCCACGTGCCCGACGCCCCCACCCACGCCTCCCTGGTCGCCGCCGCCGGCGGTGGGCACGACGGCACCGTCCACGCCGTGGACGACGTGACCGGCCGGCGCGCCGAGGAGGTGCACGCGTGAGCGCTGCGGCACGCCCGAGCGCCGCGTCACGCGGGAGCACCGCGATGGAGGGCAGGACCCCGACCGGGAAGGACACCCCCACCGGGGACGACGAGCACGAGCGCCGACGCCTGACGGTCGTCTCCGCCGGCCTGCGCGAACCCTCCAGCACCCGCCTGCTGGCCGACCGCCTCAGCGAGGCGACCGTGGCGGCGCTGGCGCAGCGGGGCGTCAGCGCCGAGGTCACCGTCGTGGAGGTGCGCGAGCACGCCCACGACCTCACCAACGCCCTGAGCACCGGATTCGCCTCCCCCGCCCTGCAGGCGGCCCTGGACGCGGTCATCGGCGCCGACGGCCTCATCGCCGTCACACCGATCTTCTCCGGGTCCTACAGCGGGCTGTTCAAGACCTTCTTCGACGTGATCGAGGACGGAGCGCTGGCGGGCATGCCGGTGCTGCTCGGAGCCACCGCCGGCACGGCACGGCACTCGCTGGCCCTCGAGCACGCGATCCGCCCGCTGTTCGCCTACCTGCGCACCCTGACCGCGCCGACCGGTGTCTTCGGCGCGACCGAGGACTTCGGGGCCGCACAGCCGGCCGCGCCAGCACCCGAGCCTGGATCGACGGTGCGAGCCGCCGCCACCGGTTCCGCCCTGGCGGCGCGGGTGCACCGGGCCGCGGGGGAACTGGCGCCGCTGGTGCTCACCCGTCCCGCGCGCGTCGGCCTGCAGCCCCCGACGGCGCTGGCCGCTCCCACGTCCTTCGAGCAGCTGCTCACCGGCCGCCGGTAGACCCCGGCCACCGGCACGTCCCGCACCTCGAGCGCAACGGCGAACCAGCTGCGCGCCCCACCCCGCCACGGGTCTGCGGGCGGCGGATCCGGGTTCTCTGGTGGGTGCTGGTGGTGAGCAGCGCGGCCGCGGACCGAGCTGGCTCAGGAGCGCACCCCGAGGGCGCACGAGGGTTCCCGGGAACCGGTGCGGGTACCGCCGCGCGACTCCCGCACCACGCTGCGCGCAACAGGTGCCCGCTTCTCGCTCGACGGGCTTCAGCGCGTCGTGAACCCGCTGGTTCGAGGCCCCGTCATCGACCCGCATCGACGCGGGTTCCACGTCCTGCACCTCCTCCAGCGGCGGCGCTGTGCCCGGCGTTTCCGGGAGCCTTCTCGCAGCGGCCGGCCCGGGCATGAACTGGATCACCACCCTGTTACGAGCAAGCGACGGAGCCGGGTGCGCAGACAGCGCAGTTCGAACCTCCGCCCTGTTCCCGAAGGGGCACGCACCACCATGAACACCAAGCGCCTCGCCGCCACCCTGCTCGCCACCGCCGCCCTCGTCGGCGGCAGCGTCAGCGCGGCCACCGCCTCCAACCCGGTCACCGGCACCGGCACCGGGTCCGGAGCGAACGGCATCCCCGCCCAGAGCGTCATCCACTTCGCCAAGGGCGCCACCTCCGCCAGCGTGTCGGGCGAGGTCGGCCCCGGCGAGGACGACCGCTACGTCTTCGACGCCAAGGCCGGGCAGAGGGCCACCTTCCACCTCGCGCGCTCCACCAGCGCCCAGACCTGGACCCTGGTGGGCCCCTCCGGTCCGGCCGTGCACGACGCCCGGAGCCCGCGCCAGAGCGACTTCAGCTACCGCCTGCCCGAGTCGGGGCGCTACTACATCGACATCGTCTCCACCCGCCCCTCCAGCTACCGCATGAGCGTGTCCATCCCGGCCACCAACGCCGGCGGCACCGGCAAGCCGGGCAGCACCACGGGCAGCAACGGCGGCGGCGTGCACGGAGACCTGCCGGTGGTCGCCGAGGCCACGAAGATCACCTTCCCCGCCGGGCGCACCAGCGCCAGCGTCGACGCCCACGTCGGCCCGCAGCAGCGCGCCGCCTACACCTTCGACGCCAAGGCCGGCCAGCGCGCCCGCGTCCAGCTGGAGGGTTCCTCCACCGGGGCGTTCACGCTCACCGCCCCCGACGGCACCCCGCTGCACACCACCAGGACCCGCAACCAGTCCGACGTCACGCTCACCCTGCCGGCCACGGGTCTGTACCGCATCGCCCTCAGCGACGACGTCCACGACGGCTCCCAGCAGCTCACCCTCACCGTCCGACGCTGAAACCCTGCACCGGCTGAGCTCTCGCACCGCTGGGCAGCGCCGCCGCCGAGCCACCGGTCCGGCGGCGGCGCTGGTGCGAGCGACAGCCGACCGCGCTGGACACCACCGGGCCCGGACGTGCAGAACGTCCGGGCCGGGTGAGGGCGCGGGCCAGTCGTTGCAGCACGGGTGCGCGCACCACGAGGCCGAGCGCCCGGGCGGTGCTGGTGACGCCGAGAGCGATCGATCGCACGGGAGCACTCGTCTCGGGCACCGGTGGATCGGCGAGCAGGCGCCGGAGGCGGAGCGAGCGGCGAAGGCAACCCGCGGCCGGCGCCTCAGCGCACCGCTGAGCCCAGCGGTCCCTCGCGACGGCCCGGGCACCGCCTCAGGAGCCGGTGCTGGTGACGCCTGGGACGGCGGCGACCGATCGCGCCCACTGCGCGAAGCTCGTCCAGCGCGGGAGGACACCCTCGGCGTGCAACGCCGCCACGTCGACGGCGTACCCGTGCCCGCGCAGGAAGCGCCACATCGCCGGCATGTCCCCGGTGGCGTCCTCGTCGAACGGGAGTTCGCCGGCGACGACGCGCCGCCCCAGCGCCTCGCTGAAGGCGTCGGCCATCTGCGCCGGCGTGGGCGCGTCCGAAGCCAGCTCGATGCGTCGGCCGGTGAAGCGGGAGGGCTCGGCCAGCACGGCGGTCACGAACCGTCCCAGATCGGCGCGGGCCAGCTGCTGCAGCGGCTGATCGACGGGCATCGGCAGGAGCAGGCGTCCTCGCGCCAGGTCCTGCACTGCGCCGAGGGCGTTGTCCATGAAGTAGGTGGGCGCGACGATGGTGTGCGCCACGCCGGACTGCCCCAGCGCCGCCTCGATGACGGCCTTGGTCTCGAAGTGCGGCACCCCCGTGCCCGCAGTCGCCGAGGCCACCGAGGAGAAGACGAGGTGGGGCACACCGGCCCGCTGCGCTGCCGCCACGATGGCCGTGCCCTGCTCGATCTCGGCCGCGGGGCCGCTCTCGAACGGTGTGGTGAGCGCGAAGACGCTCTCCACACCGCGCATCGCCGACGCCAACGCGTCCACGTCCCGCAGGTCCCCCGCTACCGTCTGCACACCGCGCGCCGCCAGGAGCGTCGCGCGCCGCGATCGCGGGTCGCGGAGCATCGCGCGCACCGACCGCCCGGCCGCCAAGAGCTCGTCGGTGACCGCGCTCCCCTGTCCTCCGGTGGCCCCCAGGACCAGGACGCTCATCGTCGCACCGGGGCGCACGCCTGCAGCGGTGCCCGACCCCGCGGTGTCGGCGCGGCTCCAGCGGCGCGCGCGCTGGCCGTGCGCCGGGCGCGGGCCACCGCGTCACCCCTCGGCACGGGCCGCAGAGCTACCGAGCGGGCGCGCACACGATCGCCACGGCGGGGTGCGACCGATCGGCACCCGCTCGTGGTCGGGATCTCGGCTCTCACGCTTCAGGACCCTAGCCAGGCACCGCTCGACCCGTCCTGTCCCTGGCAGGGTCGGGGTCGGCGCACGACGGTGCGACCGCACGAGCCGATCCGCCGTGCTCGGCGCGCTACGTTGCTGCCGGTGCCGGATCGGCGGCGCCGCTCCCTCGGGCCTTCCTCGGGCCGGCGGCTCGCGCACCGGGTCCGACAGCACGCCCCGGGTGGCCACCGGTGGTGCCGCGAATGCCGATCGGGCAGGTCCCGCTCGCCCGCGGTGCACGTCGACCACCAGCCGGAAGGAGGAGCGATCAGCGTGCGACGGCGCGCAGCACGTGAGGTGCCCGCCATCGCCGCGCCCTCGTCCGAGCCGCCGACCCTCGTCTCGTGTGCGGTGGAGGGCGAGGATCCCGACCTCCACGGTGGTGCGCCGCGTCGTGCGCTCCCTGCTGCACGTGCTCCAGCGCAGCGCGTTCGTGCTCAGCACGTGCACCTGCTGCAGCTCGGCTCCGGTGCGCAGCCCCACCGGGTGTCGTGGCCGTGGCCACGCCCACAGCCGACGCCGGCGCTGCACGGGTGGTGGAGAGGCGACGCCACGACGGCGGCGGGCATGAGAGCGGGCAGTGAGGACTTCACCACCGAGGGACCGGCTCCACACCAGCGCATGCCCACTCGAGGACCACGGCGACCGTAGGGACGCACCATGGACACCACACCACCCGCCACACCACCCAGCGCACCACCGAACACGTCGCCGGCGGCACCGCAGACGACACCACCGGCAGGGGCGAGCTCCACACGCCTCGCCGCCTCGGGTGAGCAGCCGACGCCCTCGCGCTCCCACGCGCGCGGGTTCTGGCTCATCGCCCTCGTCTTCGCCGTGGGCATGGCGTTCTCCACCGTCCCCACGCCGCTGTGGCCGCTGTACCGCACCCGAGACGGGCTCTCGACGACCGCCGTGACCATCGCCTTCGCCGCCTACGCGGTCGGTGTGGCCGTCAGCCTGTACCTGGTCGGGCACGTCTCCGACCGCATCGGCCGACGTCGGGTGCTGATGCCGGCCATCGTGCTGGAGCTGCTGGCCGCCTCGGTGCTGCTGCTCGCCCACGACCTGGCGGTCCTCGTCCTCGCACGCCTGCTCACCGGCCTGGGGGTGGGGGTGCTGACCGCCACCGCCACCGCGCACCTGACCGAACTCCACGCCGCCGCTCGCCCGGGCGCCAGCACCACGCGCGCCTCCGTCGTCGCCACCGCCGCCAACCTCGGCGGGCTGGCCCTCGGACCGCTCGTCGCGGGAGTGCTGGCCAGCGCGGCACCGGCACCGCTGACGACGTCCTACGCGCTCTTCCTCGTCCTGCTGGCCGCGGCGGGTGTCGCGGTGGCGCTCGTCCCCGAGACGGTCCCGCGCACGGACGAGCGCTACCGCTGGCGCCCGCAGCGGGTCGTGGTGCCCGCCGCGGCTCGAGGGCGCTACGCAGCGCTGGGGGCGGTGACGTTCGCCCTGTTCGCGGTGTTCGGGCTCTTCACCTCGCTGGCCCCGGCGTTCTTGGCCACCACCGGAGTCACCGCACCCGTGCTGGCCGGGCTGGCGTCCACGGGCGTGTTCGCAGCTGCCGCCACCAGCCAGGTCCTGCTGGGTCGCCTGCCGGTGCAGCAGCAGCTGACGGCGGGTTTCACGACGCTGGCCGCGGGGGTGCTGGTGCTGGCCGGCGGCGAGCTCCTGGGCTCTGCGGTGGCGTTCGTCGTCGGCGGCCTGGTCGCCGGATCCGGCGCCGGCGTGCTGCTGAAGGGCGTGCTGGCCAGCGCCGCCGCCATGGCTCCCGCTGGGGCGCACGGTGAGGCGGTCGCCGGCGTCTTCCTCATCGCCTACCTGGGGCTCGCCCTTCCGGTGCTGGGCATCGGCGCCGCCAGCGCCGCAGGGATCTCGTTGAGCGTTTCGCTGCTGACCCTGGCGTGCGGGGTGCTGCTGCTGGTGGGGATCGGGTGGCTGGCGCTGCGGCGGACCACCCCGCGATGACCGGGCCCCTCGGTGCCGAGCCTGCGACCTCCACGCTGGAAGGTGCCGCTGCGACGAGGCAGGTGACCAGCGGCCGGTCCTGGCTCCGGACCGGCCGAAGTTGACGGTCCGCTACGTCATCCGGCCCGCCACCGCCGGTAAGCGCTGCCGGGCGGGGAGCACGTCGAGCACCGGGGACCTTCCTGGACCCGCAGGAGGTGCTGTGGTCGGCCAAGGGCGAGGCCTGCACGGCAACAGCCGAGGCGCCCGTCGCGTTCCTCACCTCGATCATCGAGACCGTGCTGGGCACCTCCTCGGGCCGATCAGGCATCGACCTGCTCGCCCGGCCCACCGCGCCGACACGCCTTCACCGACAGGACGCAGGCGGTGGTAGCCGACATACTGAGCGACCTGGTCACGGCCAGCCCACCGCACGACGCCGGCACAGCACCCCCTGACCCGCGGAGGCACCGATGGACCTGATCCAGCAGAACGTGATCGACCCGGTCTCCAACCTGCTGTGGACGTACGTGCTGGTCTACGTGCTGATCGGGGTGGGCCTGTACTTCGGCATCCGCACCCGCTTCGTCCAGGTCCGCCTCTTCGGGCGCATGCTGCGCCAGGTCACCTCCTCGCGCAGCGGCGCAGGAGACGGCATCTCCTCCTTCCAGGCGTTCGCCATCGGCCTGGCCTCGCGGGTGGGCACGGGCAACATCGCCGGCGTGGCGATCGCGCTCACCCTGGGCGGGCCCGGAGCCGTCTTCTGGATGTGGGTGGTCGCCCTGGTCGGCATGGCCACCGCCCTGATCGAGTCCACCCTGGCCCAGGTGTTCAAGGTCCCCGCCCCCGACGGCACCTTCCGCGGTGGTCCCGCCTTCTACATCGAGCGGGGCCTGAAGTCGCGCGCCGGCGGGGTCCTCTTCGCCGTCCTGCTGATCTTCACCTTCGGTTTCTCGTTCAACATGGTGCAGGCCAACACCATCAGCGCCGTGCTCTCCGAGGGCCACGGCGTCTCCACCGGCTGGACCGCGCTGCTGCTGATGGCGCTGACCGCGATCGCCATCTTCGGCGGCGTCCGTCGCATCGCGCGCATCGCCGAGGTCATGGTGCCCTTCATGGCCGCCGCCTACGTCCTGCTGGCCCTGGTGATCGTCGCCATGAACATCACCTCGCTCGGCGGCGTGCTCGGCCAGATCGTCTCCTCCGCCTTCGGCGTCGGTGAGGCCGCGGCCGGCATCACCGGCGGGGTCGCCGCCGCGCTGCTCAACGGCGCCAAGCGCGGTCTGTTCTCCAACGAGGCGGGCATGGGCAGCGCCCCCAACGCCGCCGCGACGGCCACCACCAGCCACCCCGTCAAGCAGGGCCTGGTGCAGTCCCTGGGCGTCTTCGTCGACACCATCGTCATCTGCTCCGCGACCGCCTTCATCATCCTCTCCGCCGGCCCGGGGGTGTACCGGCCCGGCGCCGACGTGGAAGGCGCCTCCCTGACCCAGAGCGCCGTCGCGGACCAGCTCGGCAGCGCCCTGACGCCGGTGATGACCGTGCTGGTCTTCGTCTTCGCCTTCTCCTCGGTGCTGGGCAACTACGCCTACGCCGAGGTGAACATGTCCTTCCTGCGGGCCCGGCCCGCGGTCCTGCTCCTCTTCCGCGCGCTGGTGGTGGCGCTCGTCGGCGCCGGGGCGGTGCTGGAGCTGGCGGCGGTGTGGGCGCTGGCCGACGTCGCGATGGGCACGATGGCGCTGGTGAACCTGGTGGCGATCGTGCTGCTGGGCAAGTGGGCGCTGGGGGCGCTGCGCGACTACGAGCGGCAGGTGCGCGCGGGCCAGGACCCGGTGTTCCGCGCCGTCGGCAACCCGGACCTGCCCGGTGACCTGCGGCAGAGCGTGTGGAGCGGTGAGAGCGCCCAGCGCGAAGTGTCCGCGGAACGCTGAGGCGCCGTCGCGGACCCGGTCGCCACCGCTCGACCACCAGCCGGCACGGTGATCGCCACGACCACCGGCCCGACGCTGGACCGGCCAGGGTCAGCGGGGAGCCGGCCGCTCACCGCCGTGCCGGGAGCGCCACCGGCGGTTGTGCCGAGCGACCAGGAGGACCGAGGGCGCCAGGACACCCGCGCCCAGCAGCGCCGTCCACCACCAGGCCACCCCGTTGCCAGCCGCCGTGGAAGCGGCCAGGTGCGAGCAGGAGAAGCAGGCGGTCATCCACCACCACGCCCGCCCCCGCACTACCACCTCGGGTGCTCGACCGACCAGCACCAGCTGCTCGAGGTCGGCGAGCGTCGGCTCAGCAAGGCGCGATCGCCCCCACGCTCGCCCCGCAACCCGCCGAGCACTCAGGGCACGCGCCGCCCGGCGCGCTCGGCGAAGCCCTCCATCGCCACCAGCACCTCCGGCGCCTGCCACACCCGGTCCCGCCGGCCGTTGCCGATCTGCTCCAGCACACCGGCGTCCACCAGCCGGTCGATGGCCACCTGCGCGTTCACCGGCGAAACCTCCAACCGCTCAGCGACCAGCTTGGCGTCCACCACCGGACGCGTCGTCAGCAGATCCGCCAGCCGCAGCGCCGCCGCGTCCCGGCGCGCGCGCACCACCCCGGCCCAGCGCGCCCGCGCGGCGCGCACCCAGGCGATCAGGGCCCGGGCGTTGCCCAGCGCCGGGAAGACCGCGTCGCACACCCGCTGCACGACGGGCTCGACGTCACCGGCGCGGTAGGCACCCAGCGCCTGGAAGTAGCGCTCGGTGTCGGCCAGCAACCCCGCCGAGATCGGCACCAGCGCGTGCCGCGCCAGCCCGCCGATGCGCAGCGGCGCGCCGCCGTGACGCCGGCGCGCGGGCGAAGGCGCCACCGCCGTGGTCCGCGGCACGGTCCCTTGTGCGCACGCGCGACGCTGCGCTGCCATCGCCGCCGGTGAACGCACCTGCGTGGCTGACCCCCCTCGCCCCGTGCCTGCACCCTCTGCGCCCCCGGCAACCCCTGCAGCCCCGCTCACGGGCAGCTCGCGAACTGCCCGTGAGGAGCGTTCGAGCGCTGATGTCGCCGCCTGGTGCGATGTTCCCGATCCGGAGGACCTGCTCCTCGCACGCTCATGCGTCATCGACATGGGACTCACCACCGCTGTCTTGGCCGGCATCGCCGGACGACGTGAAGCTGTCCCCATGAGACGTCACCTCAGCGCCGCCGCCCTCGCTCTCGCCCTCACCCTCGCCGGCTGCGGCTCCGCCGCAGAGAGCAGCACCGAGGCCGACACCACCGCCTCCTCCTCCACCAACAGCACCGCCTCCACCACGGGCACCCCACCCGCCACGAGCAGCACAGGCGCCGACGTCTCCGGCGCCGCGAGCGGTGAGTTCGCGCAGCTGGAGCAGCGCTTCGACGCCCGGCTGGGCCTGTTCGCCCTCGACACCGGATCCGGGCGGACCATCACCCACCGCGCCGACGAACGCTTCGCCTTCGCCTCCACCTACAAGGCCCTCGCGGCCGCCGCCGTGCTGGAGCGCACCACCGACGCCGAACTGGACGCCGTGGTGAGGTGGGACGCCGGTGACCTCGTCGACCACTCCCCCGTCACCGAGGACCACGTGGACGGCGGCCTGCCGCTGCGCGCGCTGGCCGGTGCAGCGATCACCGTCAGCGACAACACCGCCGCCAACCTGCTGCTGGAGCGCCTCGGCGGCCCGCAGGCCCTGGAGCAGGACCTGCGCGCCCTCGGCGACAGCGCCACCGAGGTCGACAGCGACGAGCCGGAGGTCAACGACCACACCCCCGGCGAGGTGAAGGACACCAGCACCCCGCGAGCCATGGCCACCGCGTTGCAGGCGTACGCCGTCGGTGATGCCCTCGAAGGCGGTGACCGCGAGCAGCTGGTGCAGTGGTTGCAGGCCAACACCACGGGCGACGAGCAGATCCGCGCCGGCGTGCCGGTCGACTGGACCGTCGGCGACAAGACCGGGCACGCCGGCGTCTACGGCAACCAGAACGACATCGCGGTCATCTGGCCCGCCGGCGACCGCGCACCGTGGGTGCTGGCCATCCTCACCGACCGCGCCGGCGTGGACGACGAGTCCGACAACGCCCTGCTGGCAGAGGCGACGAAGGTCGTCGTTCAGCACCTCGGCTGAGCCACGGCGTCGGGGCTCCTGAGCCCGGCCGCGGTGCCGGGCCCGCGCCGGCGATCACCGCCTCCAGCGCCCGGCGCTGCTCGTCCCTCCGCTGCTGGTGGCGGCGTTCCTCCAGCACCACCAGGTCGGGCTCCTGCAGCGGCGCCAGGGTCAGCGGCGCGATCTGCCGGCTCACCGCCTGGACCTCCCCCGGCTCCAGGCGGGCGCTGATCGCGCTGCCGGCGTCGCGGAAGAGCACGATGCGCTCACCGGCGGCGTCGAAGGCCTCCAGGTGCCGGCACCAGCCGGCGTAGACCAGCAGCGCCAGCCACTGCGCCTGCGGATCCGCCAGCAGCTTCAGGGTGTCGTTGCTGTGCCGCACCCCGCGCCCCGGCGCCAGGCGCAGCTGCACCAGCGCCTCCACCACCACCGCACCCAGCTCCTCGCGGCGATCGGGGCGCAGGTCGAGGTGGACCCGTTCGATCCGGAAGCGGACCTGCTGCAGCAGCACCGCGCACACCTGCTGCGCGATCACCGGATCGCTCAGCTCCTGCACCAGCACGCACGACACCTGCAGCACCCTGGTCACCAGCCCATGCTGCCCCGCCTCACCCGCACCTTCGAGGCAGCACCCGCCCCCTGCACCTGGCCCGCTCCCGCTCCGCCGGGCTGGACGCGCTCAGCGGTGCTGGCGTGCAGGTCCTGCGCCGGCGACTGCCACCCACCCGAACGAGCACGTGAAGAACACGAGCACGCCGCGCTGCAAGCACGGTCGCCGCCCGAGGAACGCCCGCTCTCGAGACGATCGGCCCGGCTAGCGGTCACGTCGAAAGGCGGGTGCGGCCCAGTGCGCGGTGCCGCTGCCAGGCTCACGCGATGGACGGTGACGAGGGCCTGCCGCTGTCTTTCGGGTCGCAGCGAACCCGCGAGGTGCCGCGCGCTCCTCAGCCCAGCGCCCGGCGCCTCACCGCACCCGGCGCCCGTCCCGGGCCAGGAAGTACCCCACCGCCGCGGCCACGAGCCCTTGCCCCACGGCCAAGCTGAGCGCCGAGGCCGTCGAGCGCTCCCCGGTGTAGAGCAGCAACCCCACCACGAAACCGATCGCTGCGCCGCTCAGGGCGTACGTGCGCTGCTTGCTGGTCATGATCGCTCCTGGCGGTGGCGGGGCGGTGGCTGGCCGAGCTGGTGCACAGCGTGGCAGCGGTGATCACCGTGCGCGACCCGACGCGCCCCGGGAAACCCCGCCGGTCCGCGCACCGCGCACACCGCGCGACGGGACGCCCACTCGTGCCGGCGGTCTCCAGCGATCACCACCCCGGCACCCCTGCCAGGGCTGGCGCCTCCACCTCCTCACGAGTGGCAGCAACCCGCGGGCCAGGCCCACCAGGTCCACCTCCGCCGCCACGTCCCCGCCGTCGGCCAGGAGCAGCAACCGCGCCAGCTGATCCACTTCACCGTCCCCCAGCGCCGCCGGGTCCTCCAGCGCCCCCAGCCGTCCCACAGCAGCAGCTCGTCGGCCGCAGCGGTGCGCCACCTCGTACAGCACCTCATCGCGCACGAAACCCGCCCCGCACCACGGCGAGCCGGGCGCCACCCCGTACCTGAACGCATCCCTCTCACCGGCGCGCCAGCCCCGCCAGGCCTGCGCGGCCGTGTCGATGTCCGACTTGTCACCGTTGCGGCACGATGCGCCCATGCCGGGCATGGAGCACCGCCTCGAGGACTTCCTGCGGGCCCCGGTGGCCGCCGCCTTCTTCGTCCTGGCCCAGCGCAACGACCTCAGCGCCGACGACCTGGCCGATCCGGCCACCGCCTGCACCGCGGCCAGCACCGCCCTGCGCGAGCTGAACCCCTGGAGCGGCACCGCGCCCGCCGCCCGCACCGCCGCCGTGGACGCCGCCCAGTGCCTGCGGCCCCTGGTGCGCTCGGTCCTGGCCGACGAGCGCAATGCCTGGTGGCAGGCGCCGCTGCGCCGCGAGGCGCAGCTGCTGCTCACCGGGCACGAGGACCAGCAGCCCGCCCCCGAGGCGGTGCCGGTGCCCACCGGTGCCATCGCCGCGTGGGAGACGTACGCCCAGAAACCGCTGCGCTCCCTGATCACCTCCAGCGAGCTGAGCGTGCCGCCTGGGGAGCCGATCCGCTCCAGCGCCCACGCCGAGCTGGCCTGCGGCGCCGGCGACTGGCACCCGCACTACCCCGTGGGCCAGCAGCGCCTGCACGTCGGCGAGGGAGCCCGGGTGGCCGAGGTGCACTGCGCCGCCGACTGGCACGAGCTGGTCGCGCGCTACGGCGACCCGTCCACCCACCCCGGCTCCGACGACAGCCTGGAGCGCAGCGCCGACCTCGACAACGGCCCAGCGCCCACCTGGAGCGCGGTGGCCGAGGACTTCGACGGTGTGCACCTCAGCTTCGCCGGCCTGCTCAGCGCGCTGTACGTGCCCCACACCGGCACCGGCACCGGCACCAGAGCTGGCATCGGCACGACGACGTCGTGGGCCTGGGACTGGGAACGCACGCACTGGATCCGCCCGGTCGTCACCGCAACCACCGAACTGCCAGAGCTGCCCGAGTCCCCGCAGGCGGCGAGCTACTGGCTGTCGCTGCAGTGAGCGGTGGGGGCGCCGTGGAGCACTGCTCGCACGCTCGCTCACGGCGCTGTCGTGGCTGTCAACTCACGCCGGGGCCCGAGCAGCCGCTGCCCGACCCACACCGCGAAGGGTCAGCCGGAGCCGCGCACGAAGCGACGTTCCACGCACCTCGCGGACCCGCGCACCTCGAGGTCGCCCGTGCCCACCCAGCCGGCGCGCTCGTGCACCCCGATCGCCCGCGCGTCGTCGGCGATGACCCACGACTCACCGCGGAGCAACGGCGCCGACCACCCGCACCACGTCGATGTCCGTCTCGCGCCCGGGCTGCGCGGGTGCCCGCGCCTCAGCAGTGCTCGCAGCGAGCCGGCTCAGCCCGCGGTGTTCGCACGGGCGAGGAGGCCCTGCACCAGCCGGGTCAGCAGCCCCGCCCGCGCCTGCTCGGGCCAGGCCGGCGCCACCGCCCCGGCACCGGCGAGGGCGCTCAGCACCGCGACGCGCACCCGCTCGGCGTCCACGTCCACCGCGGCCAGCAACCGGTGCGCCCGGGTGCCCGGTTCCAGCACCGCCAGCCACAGCACCGCAGAGGTCACCTTGCGCCGGCGCGGCAGCGCGCCGGACTCGTGCAGCCGGCTCAGCTTCACCGACGCCGAGTTCAGCGCCTGCTGCCACTCGGGGGTGTGCCGGTTGCGCGGGGGCCGGCGCGCCCGGGAGGGCGCCCGCCCCTCGCCCACACCTGCAGCGGCTTCGCTCGCCGGTGCCAGGAGCCGCTCGGTATCGATGCCCAGGCGCTGCAGGTGCACGGCGTCGTCGGCGCTGCGCTCGACCGCGGAGCGCACCACCTGCACCTCCAGCCCCGGCTCGACACGCACCACCTGCTCGGTCAGCGGCCCGGCCGCGGTCAGCAGGCCCAGCAGCACGTGCTCGGAGCCGTAGGCATCGGCGCCCAGCCGCGTGGCCTGCTCCTGGCTGGCGGCCATGACCGCCGCGAAGGAGTCGTCGTACACCAGCACCCGCGTCACCTCTCCTCGTCCCGTTCCGCACCCGGGCCGGCGTCCGGTGCGGTGTCCCAGCGCCCCGGTCCGCGCGCGCGGCCGTGCTTCTTGTGGACGGTCTGGCGCGTCACCTGCAGCTCGCCGGCGATCTGCGCCCACGACATGCCCTGCTCGCGCGCCCGGGCCACGTGGAGCGCCTCCAGGCGATCGGCCAGCCGGCGCAGCGCCAGTGCCGTGCGCAGCCCGTCGCGGGGATCGGTGGTACCGGCTGCGGCTTCCACCCGGTCCAGGTCCACGATGTCAGCTTCGGCTGACAGCTGCCCACCTGTCAACCTGATCTGACACGCAGCGAGCAGCCGGTCTCGGTCCTGGCCAGGACGTCCCGCGACCGACCTCACCCACCGAGAAGCGGAGGATCACGAACCGCCTTCCTTCACGGCCTCGCACGCCGTTGCCCGCTTTGCGCTCATCGTTGCGCTCACGCAACATGGCAGGGACGAGCAGCGAAGTTGCTGCGTCTGCAGCCGGCAGGCAGCTGTACGCCCCAGCCGCGCCCCGCCCCACCAGTTCCCCCACGACTCCCTCCACGACAGGAGCGAACGCGTGAGCACCTCCCGGACCAGCACCGGCCTGCACCGAGGAGGCGCACGCGACCCGCAACGCCGCCCAGAGCGGCGCGCGCGGCGGCGCGCCGACAAGACCCTGGACCTGCAGCGCCAACGCCGAGAGCCGCTGCCCCGCTGGCTGGCCACGCGCACCAGCCGCCGCGCGCTAGCGTTGCTGCCGGTGCTCACCCTGACCCTGGGTGTGCTCGCCGCCGTGGCCGGCGGCGGCGCGCTGACCGCCCTGCTCATCGGCACCACCTCCGTGGTGGGGAGCTGCGCGATCGCGACGCTGCGCCGGGTGAGCGGGATGCTCGACGCGGCCCCCGAGGAGCTGCTCGACGAGCACGAACTCGGTGAGCGCGACCGGGCCTACCGGCGCGGGTTCCGCCTCACGCTGGTGCTGCTGGGCGTGCTCGCGCTGCTCGCCGTGGTCGACGGCGCCCTGGTGCAGGAAAGCGGGACGCACCTGATCGGCAGCGTCGGCTGGATGGCCCTGACCTTCGCGGCCTTCTGGACAGCCGGCATGCTGCCCGCCGCCGCCCTGGCCTGGCACTGGCACACCCCCGCGGACGAGACCGAGGGGGTCGACGACCTGGTCGACTGAACACCGGTCCGAGGGAGCACCGACCAGCTGCGCCGCGCCCGACGAGGGAGCACGGCCGGTGAACTCCCAGTCCGCCCGGCGCACTCGTCACGCAACCGCAATGAAGATGACCGGGGAACCGCAACACCGGTCCGCGAGGCTGGGCAGCGCTGGACCGAGCACCAGTGAGCCGAGCACTCTCGACGAGCCCGATGACCACACCCGGAGGAGGCACCATGATCACCGCCCCCGTCTTCACCGCCGAGCTGAGCGCCCAGGTCGACCGTGCCCGGGCCGAGCAGCAGGCCGCGCTGCAGCGCGGCGATGCCGAGGCCGCTGAGCTGGCGAGCGCGCGCATCGCGGACCTGCACGAGCTGCACGCGCGCGCGGGATCGCCCACCTCCTGAAAGCTCCTCCCCACCGGCCCTGCAGGCGCGGTGGGGAGGTTCCGGCCGGGGCAGGGGGCCGGGAGCGCCGGGTGGGGGCGGGTCGACGGAGCCCCGCCCCTGCACCGGTGAGCACGCGGGTGAGCGCACCCGTGACCACAGCGAGCGTCGCACCGCGACGGCGGTGCACGACCACCACGGCAGGCGCGCTCGCAGCACGACAGCGGATCCCACCGGTTCGCCCCGCACCTGGTGCCAGCGGCGATGACCGGTTCGAGCACGGCATCACCCGGGTGACCCGGAGACCGCTCACCACCACCGCTCCTCACTCGGCCCGCCGGCCTGCCGTGGCGCTCAGCCTCCTGTGCGCGCTCGACGGAGCTTGACCCGGTTTCCCGGACGGGTTGATCACGACCCAGTTGACTGGACAGCGATCTGAGGAGCCGGTGACTGCTGCAGGGCGTTGTCCTCGAACTCCACGGGACCGAGTTCTCGAACTCCACGGGACGGAGCCAGTCCGAGGCGGAGTGTCGTGGCCGTCGGTCGTGGAACCCTTCGATGTTCCCCCGCTGCGCGGAAGGTGCCCCCATCGAACATCGCGCTGGCGAGCTCGAGGCGGCTGTCTCAGCGTCGACGGTTGACCAGTTCGATCCGCAGCCGTTCCCAGGACGACTCGGCCACTGCGTTGCCGTACGGATCGCCGACACTGCCCAGTAAGGACTGGGGGCACCTCTCACGCGGTGGGGGACGGACCGGCGTGACGAGCGCACTGGGTGAAGGACCACGAGGTGAACTGCCTGGTTTCAATCGGTCGATGCAACACCCACCGCGCTCACGCCGCGATCCGTGGTGCAGCGGCAGCCTGTTGGAGACGTTCACGTGCAGCAGGTAGCGCCCGTCGTCGAAAGCCGTCTTCGCCACCGGCGCCCGGTCCACAGGAAGACCCTGCTCACGGCAGCGCTGTCGCAGCAGGTGCAGCTGCTCGTTGAACGCCTCGGCCACCGCCCGTTCCAGCACCGCCGCTCCTCGCGCCGATCCCTGCGGCGGTGATCGCGTGACGCACACGGCGCTGCCCGCTACGGTGACTCCGGTGATCGCGGTGACGTGCACCCGGCCCCCGTGGTGGACCGGCTCCGGAGCCCGGCACATCCTTCACCGATGCATCCCGCCCAGCAGAGGTGCACGGGTCCCCCCGCCGACGCGCCCGCGCTGACCCCACGGCCGACTCCGAGGAGGTACCCACGGTGGCTCAGTTCAAGGTCTACGGCCGCGAGCACGTCCTGCGCCCGCTGCGCACCCGGTTGTCCGACACCCTGCACGCCGCCGCCGTCGACGTCCTGGGTCTGCCCGCCACCAAGCGCTTCCACCGCTTCTTCCCCATGACCGCGGAGGACTTCCCCACCCCCGAGGGGCGCAGCGAGCAGTACACGATCCTCGAGGTCCTCATGTTCACCGGGCGCACCGTGGCGACGAAGAAGGCGTTCTACCAGCGCCTGTACCGCGACTTCGAGGCGCACCTGGGCATCGGGGCCACCGACCTAGAGATCACCGTCGTGGAGACACCCCGGCACGACTGGGGCATCCGCGGGCGGGCCGGGGACGAGCTGACCCTGTCCTACCGCATCGAGCACTGAGGCCCGTCCGGTGCCGGTTCAGTCCAGCCGGCGCAGCGCGGACGGCTCGTCGAGGTCGACCAGCCACACCCCGGGTCGCGCGTCGGCGGTGACCGCCTCGCCCGTGGAACACCACACCCCGCTGCCTCCTGCCCCGACCCACCCGCCGGTGGGCCCGGCGTGGTTGGCCAGGACCACGGGAACCCCGTGACGGCGGGCCACCTGCGCGGCGCGCTCGGCGTCGGCACCGTACCCGCCCGGGGACAGCAGCACCCCCAGCAGCCAGGCGTCGGCGCCGCCCGCCTCGGCGGCCTGGACGTCGCTGCCGAGGTCGGCGCACACGCCCAGCGCCAGGCGCCGACCGTCCACCTCGAGGACCCGGGCGTCCCGCCCGGGGCTGAAGACGGTGATCTCGTGCTCGAAGAGGGTCCGCTTGTCGTACACCGAGACCCCACCACCCTCGTCCAGGACCAGGGCGGAGAGCCGGCGGCGCCCGGCGCGGGTGGTGGGAGCGCCCAGCACCGCGGTGATCGAGCGCTGCCGGCACTGCTGGCGCAGTCCCAGCAGCCGGGGGTCGTCGACCTCCAGGGTCAGCGCACCGTCCCGGGCGATGTCCCCGGGGACGTACCCCGTCAGCGACAGCTCGGGGAAGAGCACCAACCGGGCTCCGGCGGCCGCGGCGGCGCTGACCGCGCGCACGTGCTGCTCGACGTTGGCCGGCACGTCACCGTCCACGGCAGCGCTCTGGGCCAGGGCGATCAGCACCGCCCCATGCTGACACGAGCCACGGGCACGTCGAAGGCTCGGCGACCGAACGTCGAGGCGCACCGCTGCGCTCGCTCACCACAGGCGCGGTGCTGGAGCCGCAGCGGTCGCGGCCTGCTCGCTCACGAACACCCCCTCGAGCGCTCGTCGTCCCGACCGCTTCTCGCGCGTTCGACCGCGACAGCGAGGACACCCGCCACCCCGGCCGCCACGAGCACCAGCCCGCTGACGACACCCGAGACCCGCTCGAGCCGAGGAAGGTGCTGAGGCACCGTGAACACGCCCAGCACGAACGGCTCCAGCACCGCCCCCACCGGCACGGTCAGACGAGCCAGCAACCCCCAAGGGCCCCTGCGCCGGGCGATGGCCCCCACCGCGCCCAGCGGTCCACCCGTCAGGGCGGCGATCGCGAACCACCCGGCGTTCTGCCCCCAGATGCTCGAGGCGAAGACGCCGAGCATCTGACCGGCCCCGTAGTGCACCACCAGGGCCGTCAGCGAGGCCACCACTCCCGCCAGGACACCGTGCGCCGGACGGCGCACCAGCCAGCCGGACAGGACGGGCAACCCGGCCCAGAGCACGCCGGCGTTGAGCACCTCGCTGACGACCCGACCAGCCGTCAGCAACCCTTGCGCCTCGGCCGCCAGCCGGCTCGCGCCGGCCACGATCGAGGCCAGCGAGAGCAGCGCCAGGACCACAGCGGCGGCCAGGACCAGCCACCACCTCCTGCCCGCCGCGAGCGCAGCGCGGGTGCGGGCGCACCCCCCGTCGGGGAACTCGACTGCCCTTGCCGCACGCACCGGGCGCTCGGTCGGCTTCGGGGTCTCGCGCGGCCGCTCGCTCACGAGAGCTCCTCGACCGCGAGGCGCCGACGGTGCCGACGGTGCCGACGGTGCCGTCGACAGTGGTGTCGAGGCTGAGGGAGCACGGCGTTCAGCAGGACGGCGAGCAGGGCGCTCCGCAGCCCGGCGGGGCCGCAGGTCGCCGCCAGCGCCGGACCCGGGGCCCCGCCGGGAACAGCCCACCACCGGGTCGGCACCGCCGGCGCGAGGGACCACAGCGCGAGGAGCGGCACGGCCGTCAGCGCGCACACGCGAGGCGGCGTGCCGGCACTGTGAGCACGGGCGTGGCCCGGTGCTCCTGCGTCTCCTCCACGTCCTTCACCCTGCCGCAGGGCGGCACCGCCCGGCGGTGCCACCACGCGAACAGGCACCAGCGGTGCACGACCTCTTCACCGACACCCCGCGCCGCGTGGCGTCACCGGCCTGCCCCTGCCCCACCACGACCTCGCCCGTCCACGCCCACGTCACCGCTCGCGCCGTCGCGCCCCGGCCGGAGTCCGGGCTTGACCTTGATGCTGCATCAACCCCGCACTCTGGTGCCAGGAGCCCCCGCGCAGGGTGGGACCGGCTCCCCGAGCAGGAGGCGGACGATGTCGGCTCTCATCGAGAAGGTCGTCGGCGGCATCGGCGACAAGAAGCGCTGGCGGCAGTACGAGGCGCGGGTGCAGGCGCTCTCGTCGAACCATGAGGCGGCGGTGGAGGCGCTGGAGCGGTACCTGAGGCACCGCGCGCTGATCACCAAGGGCGACGTCCTGGTGGACCTGCACGTGGAGCTCGTGGAGGCCTTCGAGCGGGCCGCCGCGCAGGGCACGCCGATCCGCGAGGTCGTGGGCGGCGATCCCGTGCGCTTCGCCGAGGCGCTGCTGAGCAAGCACGCCGCAGGCGGGTGGATCGAGCAGGAGCGGCAGCGGCTGGTCGCCGCGATCGCCGGCGCCGAGGCGCAGAACGGCACTGTCTCGTGAGCACCGCACCCACCGCCGCTCCCGCGATCCAGGTGCAGGGCCTGCGGAAGGCCTACGGCGAGCTCAGCGTGTTGCGCGGGGTGGACCTGCGGGTGGCGCGCGGGAGCATCGTCGCGCTCCTGGGACCGAACGGGGCGGGCAAGACCACCGCCGTGCGCATCCTGTCCACACTGCTCGAGGCCGACGCCGGGACGGTGAGCGTGAACGGCTACGACCTCGCCACCCGACCGGGGCGGGTGCGCGAGTCGATCAGCCTGACCGGGCAGTTCGCCGCGGTGGACGCCGTACTCACCGGTCGCGAGAACCTCGTGCTGGTCGCCAGGCTGCGCCACCTGAAGGACCCGGGGAGGATCGCCGACGAACTGCTCGCCCGGTTCTCCCTCAGCGAGGCGGGCAACCGCAAGGCGTCGACGTACTCCGGGGGGATGCGACGCCGGCTGGACATCGCGATGAGCCTGATCGGGGACCCGCCGATCATCTTCCTGGACGAGCCGACCACGGGGCTGGACCCGCAGGCGCGCATCGAAGTGTGGCGAACCGTGCGGGAGCTGGCCCAGCGCGGCACGAGCGTGCTGCTGACGACGCAGCACCTCGAGGAGGCCGAGGAGCTGGCGGACCGGATCGCGATCCTGCACCGGGGGCGCATCGTCGTCGAGGGCACCCTGGAGGAGCTGAAGGAGCTCCTGCCGCCCGCGAAGGTCGAGCACGTCGAGAAGCAGCCGTCCCTGGAGGAGGTCTTCCTCGCCCTCGTCGGCGAGGACAGGGCGGACCACACCGACGACGGGACGAACAGCACCAGGACCAACGGCACCAGGACCAACGGCGGCGGTGGCGAACGCGCTGCGGACCACGGGAAGAGGTAGGGACGACCATGGCAACGCACACCCTCGCGGACACCGCCAGCCTGACCGGTCGGTCGATGAAGCACATCACGCGCAGCCCCGACACGATCATCACGACCGCGGTCATGCCGATCACGATCATGCTGCTGTTCGTCTACGTCTTCGGCGGCGCGATCGACACCGGAGCGCAGGCGGCGTCGGGCTCGTACATCGAGTACGTGCTGCCCGGCGTGCTGCTCATCACCGTCGCGATGGGCGTCTCCTACACCGCGTTCCGGCTGTTCACCGACGTGCAGGGCGGCATCTTCGACCGCTTGCACTCCATGCCCATCGCCCGCTCGTCGCCGTTGTGGGCCCACGTGCTGACCTCGCTGGCGGCCAACCTCATCTCGCTCGTGCTCGTGGTGGCCGTCGCGCTGCTGATGGGCTTTCGCAGCGGGGCGAGCGTGCTGGGCTGGCTCGCGGTCGCCGGCATCCTGGTCCTGTTCACCCTCGCCCTGACCTGGGTGGCGGTGGTCGCCGGGCTGTCGGCGACGTCCGTGGAGGGCGCGAGCGTGTTCTCCTACCCGCTCGTCCTCCTGCCCTTCGTCAGTTCCGCGTTCGTCCCGACCGCCTCCATGGCCGGACCGGTGAGCTGGTTCGCCGAGAACCAGCCGGTGACCTCGATCGTGAACACCCTGCGCGCACTGCTCGCCGGGCAACGCCCGGAGGCGGGCGCCTGGGTGGCGCTGGCCTGGTGCGTCGGCACCCTCGTGCTCGCCCACGCGCTCGCGATGGCCACCTACCGGCGCAGGAGCGCCTGAGGCACGATGATCTCGTGCTCACCATCAGCCAGCTCGCCGCCCACGCCGGGGTGACCGTGGCGGCGGTGCGTCACTACCACAGGATCGGGCTGCTGCCCGAGCCGGACCGCGACCCCTCGGGGTACCGCAGCTACGACGCGGCGGCGGTGGTGCGACTGATCCGCATCCACGTCCTGGCCGGCGCCGGGGTGCCGCTGGCGCAGGTGGAGGACCTCCTGCACGCCGACGCGCAGGAGTTCGCCGAGGGCGTGCGGGAGATCGACGCGCGGCTGCGCGCCGAGGTCCGCAGGCTGCAGAGCACTCGCAAGCGGCTGGCCCAGCTCGCCGCCGGTGAGCAGCTGGCGCTGCCGGCGAGCGTGGTCGGCTACCTGCAGCGGCTGCGGGACCTGGGGGTGCAGGAACGCTACATCGAGAAGGAGCGCGACGCCTGGATCGTGCTCGCGGCCCGGATGCCCGACCGGATCGACGCCATCATCGCCAAGAAGCACGAGGACCTGGACGATCCCGACCTGCTGCGGCTCTACGGCCTGCTCAGCGGCGCCCTGGACTGGAGCGCCGACGACCCGCGCGTGGTGGAGGTCGCCGACGTGCTGGACCGCATCACCACGCGGGCGTTCGACTCCGGCGACGTCGGCGGTGAAGACCTCGACGACCAGGTGGTGGCCCTGCTGGACGCTGCGGCGGCCCGGACCTCCTCCGCCGCTGAGCGGCTGATGGTCCTGCTGGCGGAGCGGGGCTGGAAGGGCATCACGCGCGTGGAGCGGATCGCCGCCAGGACACCGGGCACGTAGCCCGGCCACCGGCCGGCACCACGGACCAGCAGCACCACCGCCGCGGCGGTGGAGGACCAGCCCGCGACCACCTCGGGCGTGGTGCACACCGTCGCGGAGGTCGCCACCGGCAACCTCGGCCCCGGTCGGAGCACACCCCGCTCGCCGAGCGGTCCACCGGCGGTGTCGTGGTCACGGGGCTGCGGTGACGACCCGGTGGGTGCCCGCTGCCAGTTCCCGGTCGTCCTGGCCGGGCAGGCGCAGCACGGCCGTCGTCCCGGCGGGCACCTCGACCTCGGTGACCAGGGAGGCGGCGTCCTGCTCCCAGCGCACCGCCAACCTGCCGTGGGGGGTCTCCAGGGCGGCCCGGGACCAGCTCAGCCCACCGCCGGGCCGGGGAGCGATCAGGGCTCGCCGGTAGCCCGGCTCCAGCGGAGCCACACCACCGACGGTGCGGTGCATCCAGTCGGCCACCGCGCCCAGCGCGTAGTGGTTGAAGGAGGTCATCTCCCCGGGGTTGACGGTGCCGTCGGGCAGCATGGAGTCCCAGCGCTCCCAGATCGTGGTGGCGCCCATCGTGACCGGGTACAGCCACGAGGGACACCCGCGCTCGGTGAGCAGGCGGTAGGCGTCCTCCAGGTGCCCGGTGCGGGTGAGGGCGTCGGTGACGTACGGGGTTCCGGCGAAACCGGTGGAGATGCGGTAGCCGGCCTCCTGCACGACCTCCGCCAGGCGCTGCCCGGCCCGGGCCCGCTGCTCGCCCTGCAGCAGCCCGAACTCGATGGCCAGAGCGTACACGGTGGCGCAGTCCGAGCGGACCAGACCCTGCTCGTCGACGTAGTGCTCGCCGAAGGCCGCGCGCACCCGCTCGGCCAGCGCGCTGAAGCGCTGCGCGTCCTGCTCGTGGCCCAGCACGCCGGCTGCCTCGGCGACGGTGCGCGCCGAGCGGTAGGCGCAGGCGGTGGCCACCACCGCCTTGTCGGCCTTGGCGGCGGCGGGGTCGTGCGGCGGGGCGTCGGGGTCCAGCCAGTCGCCGAACTGGAAGCCGGTGTCCCACAACCCGGTGGGCGAGAGCAGGGACTCCACGCGCTCGACGTGAGCGGTCATCGCCGGGTACTGCTCGGCCAGCACCTCGCGCTCGCCGTAGGCCTGCCACAGCGCCCACGGCAGCCAGACGGCCACGTCGGACCACACGGCGGTGCTGTCGGGGTCGGGGAAGTCCTCGATGGGCGGCAGGTACTTGAGCACGTCGGGCACGACGAAGGCCACCAGGCCCTCACGGGCGCGCTGCTCGGCGGCCAGGTCGCGCATCCAGTCGCGCAGGAAGTCCTCCACGTCGTACAGGTACGCGGCGGTGGGGGCGAAGACGGCCAGGTCACCGGTCCAGCCCAGCCGCTCGTCGCGCTGGGGGCAGTCGGTGGGCACGTCGACGAAGTTGCCCCTGGTGCTGCGCACGACGTTGCGGTGCAGCTGGTTCAGCAGCTCGTCGGAGCACTCGAACTCCCCGGTGCGGCGCAGCTGCGAGTGCACCACGACCGCCTCCAGCGCCGGCGCGAGGTCGGCGGGGATCCCGGTGCCGTCGTCGCCGGGCCAGCCGTCGACCTGCGCGTAGCGGAAGCCGTGGAAGGTGAACGTCGGCTCGAAGGCGTCCCGGCCCCCGGAGAGGGTGAAGCGGTCGGTGGCCTCGGCGCTGCGCAGGGGTCGGGTGCCCAGCTCGCCGTGCTCGAGGACCTCCGCGTGCCGGATCGTGATGGTCCGCCCGCGCTCACCGCTGACGGTGAAGCGCAGCCAGCCCACGAGGTTCTGGCCGAAGTCGACCAGCAGCCGTCCCGAGGGTGAGCGGAACACCCGCTGGGCGGTGAGCACCTCCTGCCGGCGCACCGGGGGGCCGACGTGCTCGGTGAGGGTCGTGGTGTCGAAGTCCACCGCGCGCACCCCGCTCCAGCCGTCCTCGGTGCCGGAGGTGGTCGACCAGGCGGGGTCCAGCAGGCGGGCGTCGGTGCTCTGCCCGTCGTAGAGGTCGTCCGCCGTGACCGCCGAGGCGCACGAGCGCCAGGTCTCGTCGGTGACGACGTGCTGGATGTGGCCGTCGGCGAACGCGATCTCCAGCTGCGCGAAGCCGGCCAGGGTGTCGCCGTAGTAGGCGCGCCCGCCCCGCCAGCCCAGCCGGCCGCGGAACCAGCCGTTGCCCAGAGCCAGGCCGAGCACGTGCTCACCGGCCTGCGCGTCGTCCCAGCGATCCGCGTCCTCACCCTCCGGTGCACCGGCTGCGGCGAGGGCGTCGGTGACGTCGTGGGTGCGGTAGCGCAGACGCCACTCGTAGCTGCTCCACCCCGGGCTGAGGACGTCCTCGCTGACGGCACGGCCGTCCAGGTACGTCTCGACGACACCCTGGGCGCTGACGTGCAGGACGGCGTGGACCACCTGCCCGTGCCCGCGCTCGAGGGCGAAGCGGCGGCGCAGCAGCGGGGCGCCGGCGCCGCTGCCACCGGTGGGGTCAGCGGCGATCATCGTGGCGTGCCAGGTGGGCATGGGTCCTCCGTGCTGGGTGCGGGCGGGTTCGAACTGCTGCGGGCGGGGCGGGGGCGGGTCGCGGCGCGCTTCAGGCGGGCTGCGGCTGATCGGCGGGAACGGCGGCGACCTCGAAGCGGTGCCGGCCGGCGCCGACCTCGCTGAGCGGGCGGCCGGGCAGGTCGATCGTGGCGCTCACCCCCAGCGGCACCTCGACGTCGACCACCAGGCCCCCCACGCCCCCGCCGGCGCCACCGGTGCGGCGCCAGCTGACCGCGGCGGTCCCGTAGGGCGTCTCGTGGCGCGCCGAGGCCCGGTGCAGGTCGACGCCGGGGCGCGGGCGCACCAGCAGGCGCCGGTAGCCGGGTGCCGCCGGGGCCAGCCCGGCGATCGTGCGGTGCACCCAGTCGGCGATCGAGCCCAGCGCGTAGTGGTTGAAGGAGGTCATGTGGCCGGGGTTGACGGTGCCGTCGGGCAGCATGGAGTCCCAGCGCTCCCAGGTGGTGGTGGCTCCCATGCCCACCTGGTACAGCCAGGACGGGCAGCCGGTCTGCGTCAGCAGCGCGTGGGCGACGTCGTCGTGGCCGGTCAGGGTCAGGGCGTCGGTGACGAGGTTGACCCCGGCGAACCCGGTGGCCACCCGGTACCCGTCGGTGCGCACCAGCTCGGCCAGGCGCTGCCCGGCCGCGGCGCGCCGGTCGTCGCCCGGGTCGGCCGGCAGCAGGTCGAAGACGACGGCCAGGGCGTAGGCGGTCTGCGCGTCGCTGCTCAGGCGCCCGAGCGGGCGGGCGTGCTCGCGCACGAAGGCGTCGCGGACCTCCTGGGCCAGCGCGGCGTAGCGGGTGGCGTCCTGCTGCTCGTCCAAGACTTCCGCGGTGCGAGCCAGGGTGCGCGCGGAGTGCGCGAAGTAGGCGGTGGCCACCAAGTACCTGTCGGTGCGCGCGGCCGCGGGTTCCTCCGGCGGGGCGGCCGGGTCCAGCCAGTCGCCCAGCTGCAGCCCGGTGTTCCACAGCCGGCTCGGCCCGGCCAAGCGCTCGATAAGGTCCACCCACGCCTTGGCGCTGTCGTACTGCGTGCGCAGCACCCCGATGTCGCCGTAGCGCTGGTGCAGCACGTGCGGGGTGAGCACCGCCACGTCGCCCCACACCGCGCCCGGTCGCGGCGGGTCCCAGAAGGCCGCGGGGATCATCGGCACGTACCAGGGCACGGTGCCGTCGGGCAGCTGCTCGGCGGCGACGTCCTTCAGCCAGCTGCTCAGGAAACCGGCGCAGTCGTACAGGAAGGTCGCCGTGGGGGCGAAGACCTGGATGTCGCCGGTCCAGCCCAGGCGCTCGTCGCGCTGGGGGCAGTCGGTGGGGATGTCCACGAAGTTGCTGCGCATGCTCCACACGACGTTCTCGTGCAACTGCTCCAGCCGGGCGTCGGAGCAGGTGAACCAGCCGGTGCGCGCCATGTCGGAGTGGTGCACGCGCGCGATCACGTCGCCCTCGCTCAGCCGCCCGGGCCAGCCGGTGACCTCCACGTAGCGGAAGCCGTGCACCGTGAAGCGCGGCTCCCACTCCTCGCCCTCGGGCGAGCCGGCCAGGACGTAGCTGTCGGTGGCCGCCGCCGTCTGCAGGGGTCGGGTGTACAGCTCCCCCTCTTGCAGGACCTCGGCGTGGCGCAGCTGCACGCGCTGGCCGGCGGCCCCGCGCACGCGCAGGCGCACCCGCCCGGCGAGGTTCTGCCCGAAGTCCAGGATCGTGGCTCCGGACGGGCTGGTCAGCACCGCCACCGGCAGCAGCTCCTGGGTGCAGCGCACCGGCGGCCCCTCGGCGGCCACCAGCGTGGCCGGCTCGCGCGAGTAGGTGCGCACCCCCACCCAGCCGGCGTCGTCGAAGCCAGGGCGGGAGAAACCCCCCGTGCCCCTGGCCGTGCCCGTGCCCGGTGCGGCCAGGCGGGCGTCGTGGTGCTCACCGTCGTAGAGGCTGCTCGCGGTGATCGGCGAGGGCGCGGCGCGCCAGCCGGCACCCCCGCCCGCCGCACCCTCGCCCGCCGCACCCTCGCCCGCCGCGCCGCCGGCCGGGTTCGGGCCGGTGGCGATGACGAGGCGGCGCCCGTCGACCAGGTCCACCTCCAGCTGCGCGATCAGTGCGGTGCGCTGCCCGTACAGCTCGCGGTTGCCGCCGTGGGTGCCGTAGCGGCCGCGGTACCAGCCGTCGGCCAGCCAGGCGCCCAGGGCGTTCTCGCCCTCGTGCAGCAGGGCGGTGACGTCGTGGCTGCGGTAGCGCAGGCGGTGGTGGTAGCTGGTCCAGCCCGGGGCGAGGACCTCCTCGCCGACGCGCTGACCGTTGACCTCGACCTCGACCAGGCCGTGGGCGCTGAGGTGCAGGCGGGCCCGGGCGAGGGGTGCGGGCAGGGCGAAGCCGCGGCGCAGCAGCGCGGGGCGGTGGTCGGCGCCGGGGTCCTCGTCCCAGTCCGGGCCGACGGGCACAGCCACCCAGTCGGACGGTTCCAGCAACCCGGCCTCGATCTCCAGCGGGGTGCTGAAGGCGGTGGGCTCCGGCCGGTCGGCGCTCCACAGGCGCACCTGCACCGCCACCCGCTGGCGCGAGCGCAGCGGGGCGCCCGGCCAGGGCACCAGCACGCTCTCGCCGGACTCGACCCGCCCGCTGGACCACCCCGGCGTCCCGGTGCCCGGCGGGATCACCGGCAACGTTCTGATGAGCACCTCGTGGGCGACCTGCCGCCACCCCTGAGGCACCGCGCCCGCCGGGCGCGCGATCCAGCTCAGGCGCGGGCGGGCTGTTCCCAATCCCAGCAGGGGCCGGCCGTGCTCGGCGCGCAGGTCGGTGACGACGACGTCGGTGCGGGCGTCGGTGCGGGCGTCAGTGCGAGCGTCGGTGCGAGCGTCGGTGCGGTGGGGCATGCGGTTCCGTTCACGAGAGCGGGGCGGTCGTCGCCGACCGGCCAGGGGGTGCGGGAGGACGAGCGCGCCGGCGGGTGCGGTTCAGCCCTTCACCGCGCCGGAGGTCATGCCGGCGACGATCTGGCGGTTGAAGAACAGGTACAGCACCAGCGGCGGGATCGTGATGAGCAGGACGTCCATGAACAGCAGGTTGTAGCTGGAGACGTTCTGGCTCTGGAAGTTGAACAGCGTCAGCTGCACCGTGGCCCCGGCGTCACCGGGCAGGAAGTACAGCGGGGTCTGGAAGTCGTTGAAGACCGTCACCGACTGCACCAGCACGACGGTGACCAGCACCGGGCGCAGCAGCGGCAGGATCACGCGGAAGAACAGCCGCAGCGGACCGGCCCCATCCAGCACGGCCGCCTCGTCCAGCTCGCGCGGAATGGTGGAGATGAAGGCGCGGAAGAGCAGGATCGTGAAGGAGAGCCCGAAGGCGACCTCCACCAGGATCAGCCCGGGCATGGTGCCGAACAGCCCCAGGCGCTGCAGCACCCAGATGGTCGGCACGATCGCCGGCGGCATGATCAACCCGGCCAGCACGAGGAAGTTGACCGGAGCGGTCCAGCGGGTCTTCCTGCGCTGCAGGACGAAGGCGACCATCGAGCCGAGCACCACCATGAAGGTCACCGAGGCCACAGTGAGCACGATGGAGTTGATGAAAGCGATGATCAGCAGGTAGTCGCGGGTCTGGACGACGTCGACGAGGTTCTGCCAGCCCTGGAAGGTGCGCGGCAGCGCGAAGCGGAACTCCCCGGCCTGGCGGGCGTCCATGAGCGCGGTCAGCACGATGAAGGCGAAGGGGACGATGAAGACGACGACGCTGAGCACGATCGCCAGCCCTCCCACGCCGTAGCGGTACAGCGCCGCCCGGGGCCCGCCGACCCGTCCGCCACCGGGGCTGGACCCCTCGGCGGTGGAGGGACGGCTGAGCGCGCCGGTGGGTCCGGCAGGACTGGAGGCGGGGGTGGTGGTGGAGCTCACAGCTCGACCTCCTTGCGAGCCAGGAACCGCGTCAGCGGGAACACGATGGCAATCACGGCCAGGAAGAGGATGACGTTGCCGGCGGTGGACAGGCCGTAGAAGCCGGCCTGGTACTGCTTGTAGATCACGCTGGCGATGACGTCGGAGGTGAAGCCGGGTCCGCCGCGGGTCATCGCCCAGATCAGGTCGAAGGAGCGCAGGCCCCCGATCAGGGACAGGGTGATGACGGTGGAGGTCGCCGGCCAGGACAGCGGGAAGATCACGTTGCGGAACAGCGTCCAGGAGCCGGCACCGTCGACCCTGGCGGCCTCGTAGTACTCCTTGGGGATGGAGACGATGCCGGCCATGTAGATCAGGGTGGCCAGCCCCACGCCCTTCCACACGTCGACCATGGCCACGGAGAACAGCGCCAGGTCGGGGTTGGTCAGCCAGCCGGGACCGTCGATGCCGATGACGGCCAGGGCGGCGTTGATGGCGCCCTTGGTGGGGTTCATCAGCACCTGGAAGGTGATGCCGACGCCGACGGAGGAGACCAGGACGGGGAAGAAGACGACCGCGCGCAGGTAGCCGCGCCCGAGGATCCGGCTGGTGAGCAGCATGCCCAGCCCCAGGCCCAGGACGACCTTGGCGGTGGAGGTGATCACCGCGTAGACGAAGGTGTTGACGAAGCCGCGGGTCAGGGCCGGTTCGGAGAAGAACTGGGTAAAGTTCTCCAAGCCGATGAACTGCGAGTCGAAGATCGTCCAGCGGGTCAGGGCGAAGTAGAAGGAGAGCAGGGTGGGGACGATGAACAGCGCGCCGTAGACGATCGCGGCGGGCAGGTAGAACCACCCCGGGTAGGGGCTGTGGCGCCGGCTCGCACCGTGCGGGGCGGAGGCGCTGCGCCTCGCACGGGACGTCGCAGGGGTCGTCGCGGCCACGCGCATCACCTCTCGTCGATCCTCTCCCACCGGCCGCCGCCGGGCGGCAGGACAGCGGTGGACCTGCTCACCAGCCCTCCAGACCCAGCTGCTGGGCCTGCTTCTGCACGTCCTGGTCGTACAGGGCCGCACCGTCAGCGGCGGTGCGGATGCCCGAGCCGACCTCGACGAGGATCTGCTCCAGCGCCGGGCCCTTGATCGGCGAGAGGTACTCCAGCGCCGGGGACTGCTTGCCGGTCTCGAAGTAGGCGCTGACGTCCCGGGTGATCTGCGGCACGTCGGCGGGCAGTTCACACCCCTCGACCAGGTAGGGACCGGTGGGCACGCTCTGCTCGGACTGGATGTCGCAGGAGGCCGGCGTGGTCAGGTAGTCCAAGAACGCCTTGGCGGCCTCCAGCTGCTCGCCCTCGGTGCTCTTGGGCACGTAGACCCCGCCGGGGAACCAGGCGGTCAGCCCGTTGGTCGCCGGGTCGTCACCGGGCAGGGCGAAGAAGCCGATGTCACCGATCCTCTCCGGCGCCACGCTGAGGATGGTGGCCACGTTCGTCGACAGCAACGGGTACTGCGCCCCGGTGCCCTCGGCGAGCATCCGGATGCCGTCCTCGACCTTGGCCGAGGCGAAGTCCTCGTTCACCAGCGCCTTGTCGTGGACCTCCTGGGTGTGCTCGAAACCCTTCAGGGCCACGGGGTCGGTGGCGTACTCGGCTCGCCCGGCGGTGTAGTCCTGCGCGAAGGAGGGGTTCGCGGCGGCGACGTTGTGGAAGTCGCCGAGCACCAGCAGCTGCGAGGTCCAGGTCTCGGCGTAGGTCTGCACGACGGGGGCGATCCCGGCGGCCCGGATCTTCTCGCTGTTGGCGATGAAGTCCGCCCAGGTCGTGGGCACCTGCAGGCCCAGCCGCTCGTAGACCTCGCGGTTGTACAGCACCCCGCCGCCGAAGGCGGTGCCCATCGGCACGCCGTACACGTCCTGGCCGGCGCTGACCTGCGGCTCGAAGCTGTCGTCGACCCGGTCGAGGAAGGCCTCGCCCGTGACGGGCGTCAGGGTCGTCTGCGGGGCCAGCTGCTGGAAGAGGGAGCCGGCGTTGTAGGCGAAGACGTCGCTCATGCTGCCCGTCTGCAGGCGCGTCTTGAGCAGGTTGTCGCCCTCGGCGCCCTGCGGGCGGGTCTCCACCTCGACGCGGACCTCGGACTGCGAGGCGTTGAAGTCCTCGGCCAGGGCTTCGGCGGTGGACACGGTCTGCGGGGCGTTGTCGACCAGGAAGGTGATCGAGGTGCCCGAGCCGTCGTCGCCGGACGAGCCTAGGCTGCCGGCGCTGCAGGAGGTCAGCACGGCGGGAGCCAGGGCGAAGGCGGCCAGGCCGGTGAGGGCGCGAGAGCGACGGGTGCGAAGTGCCACAGGAGTCTCCTCATCGAGACGGTCCTCCGGCGGCGGACGCCGCCGGATTGAGTGAGACGTTTCATTTACGACGCGCCCTCACCGTACGAGGCACTCGTGGACCCGTCAAGGGCTGACGCCGATCCCGCGCGCCGACGCGCACAGCGCCGCGTCTCAGCGCGCGTCACGTGCGCGCGTCACGGCGCGCGTCACGTGCGCGCGTCACGGGCGCGCGTCACGGGCAAGACCGGAAGGCACGCACGAGGAACCGCGCGGGGAAGCGTGCGAGGAACCGGCGGAGGGAACGACGGAGAAACCGCCTGGAGCGAGCGCGTCGGGGAGAACGCGTCGGAGGGGGCGGGGACGCGTCAGGCGCTCTCGCGGTCCGGGTGCGCCACGTCCTCCGCCATCGAGGTCGGCGGGCGCGCCGAGCCCGCCGCGCTCACCGCGCCCGGGGGGACCGGCCGCCCGGCGCTGCTCTCACGCACCAGCAGCGAGGGCTGGACCACGACCGTGCGGTGGGTGTGCTCACCCGCCTCGGCGACCTCCGCGGCCAGCAGCCTCACCGCCGCCGCGCCCATCTGCTCGCCCTCCATGCGCACGGTGGTCAACGGGACCGCCCCGCCCCAGGCGCGCGCGTCGTGGTCGCAGCCCATGACGGCGACGTCACCGGGCACCGCGACCCCGGCCGCCTGCAGCTCCTCGACGACGGCCGCTGCCAGCAGGTCGGTCACGGCCACGACGGCGTCGGGACGGCGGCGGGCGGGCAGCGCCAGGATCTGCTCCACCGCGTGCCGGGCGTGGGAGCCGTGCACGTGCTGGGTGTCGACCTCGGTGAGGCTGACACCGCGGCCCGCCTCGCGCAGGGCCCGGCGCACCCCCACCGAGCGGTGCTGGACCGGTTGCAGGTCGCCCAGCTCGCTGACCCAGGCCAGGCGACGGCGGCCCAGGTCGATCATGTGCCGGGCGGCGAGGTAGCCCACCTGCTCGTTGTCGACCAGCACCGTGCAGCAGTCGCGGCGGCCGCTGTCGTAGTTCAGCACCACCACCGGGGTGCCGTGCCGGCGCACCCGCTGCACCCCGGCGTCCGGGTCGCTCAGCGGGGCCAGCAGCACCCCGCGCACCCGGGCGCTCTCGAACAGGTCCAGGTGCGCGTCCTGCTGGGCGTCGTCGCGGTCGCTGTTGGTGACCAGCAGGCTCATGCGCTGAGCGGCGGCCTCGCGCTGAGCGCCGCGGGCGATGTCGACGAACAGGGTGTTCTGCAGGTCGACCACGACCAGGCCGATCGTGCGGTTGTCCGCACCGGCCAACGAGCGCGCGTTGGCGTTGGGGGTGAAACCCAGTTCCTCGATGACGGCGCGGACCTTCTCCAGGGTCGCCGGGCGCACCTGCTGAGGGTGGTTGAGCACGTTGGAGACCGTGCCCACCGAGACACCGGCCCGAGCGGCCACCTCCACCATGCTCGGGTTCGTCCTGGCCGGGGTCGAGGTGGCGCCGTCGCGGTGACCCAGCTCCTGGATGGCTGCACGGACCTTCTCGATTGTGACCGGACGCACCTTGTGCGGGTGGTTGAGCACGTTGGAGACCGTGCCCACCGAGACACCGGCCCGAGCGGCGACCTCGACCATGCTCACGGCGGTGCGCCCAGGCCCTGCCCTCTTGACCGGTTCCACTTCGCCGATCCTAGGGGCGCCACCTCGGCGCCGGGGTGGCGACGCGCACGCCGGTCCGCCAGCGCCCGACGGGGCCTGCCGTGCACCGCGCGAGGCGGCACGCAGCAAGCCCCCACGGTGTGCGGCTCAGGCGTGCTGCTCAGGCGCGCGCCACCGCCACCGCCACCAGCACCACCGCCAGGAGCACCAGGGCCACCAGCCCCACCACCGCCGGAACACCCGCGGCGAACAGCGCCGCGAACACCCCGTAGAGCACCAGGTTCGCCGCCAGCACCACCTGGTTCGCCCACGACCACAACGACAGCACCGGCACCGCGGCCCGCTCGGCCGCCACCGCCATGTCCGCGCGCAGCGCGCCGGTGGCCGCCGCCGAGCCGAACCCGGCCAGCGCGAACCCCGCGCACGAGAGCACCAGCGAGGCGTCCAGCGCCCACAGCACCAGCCCCGCCGCCAGCAGCGCGGCAGCGGCCACCAGCGGCACCCGCACCCGGTCGCTGAACGCGGACAGGGCGAAGACGGCCACGCCCCCGGCGCCGAAGGACGCCAGCACCACGCCGAAGTCGGCCTCGGAGAAGGCGAAGAGCGTGAAGGACGCCGGGGTCTGCACCGCGTTGAGCACCGCCCCCAGCGCGATGAGGACCACCCACCCCAGCAGCGCCGGGTGCGCCCGCGAACCGCCGGGCACCGGCGACTGGAAGGCGCCCAGCACGTTCACCACGCGCACCCGACCCGGCCCGGACGCGCCCGAGCCAGACGACCCGGCCGGGGCCGCTCCCGCAGCCGCCGGGGTGCCGCTGACCCCCGCCGCCGCGGCGAAGAGCACCACCGCCAGCAGGTACGTCAGCGCATCGAGCGCCAGCACCACCACCATCCCGGAACCGGCCAGCACCGCACCGCCTGCCGCCGGGGAGATGACCAGCGCGAAGGAACCGGCCGCCCCCACCGCCGTCAGCGTCGCCCGCCGCCGGTCCTCGTCGCGCTCCTGGCCCAGCACGGCGTAGAAGAGCGGGTTGGCCACCGCCCGCAGCAGCATCGTGAGAGCCACGAAGACCAGCAGCGCCCCGCGGCCGTCGTGCAGCGGGATCAGCGCCACGTTCAGCGCGGCCAGCGCCACCTGCGCACCGATCCACACCTGTCGGGTGCGGTGGGCGGGCACGCGCTGGCTGATGCTGCGCGCGGCCAGCAGCGCCGGCACGCTCTGCGCCAGCAGCACCAGCGCGGAGAAGGACGAGCCGTGCTGCACCTGCGCCTGCACGACGACGGCGGTGAAGGTGAGGAAGTTGCCGATCTGGTTCACCCACGCCGAGGCGATCAGCAGCGCCTTGGCGCGGGCCGGGTCGCGGTGCCCGGCCCCCACCCCGGCCCCTGATCCGGTGCCCGCGCCCGTCCCCGCGCTGGGGCCGGGACTCGTGCCGGCGCTCACCTCAGCACCCCCTGGTCCTGCGCCGTGCGCACCGCTCCACCCGTGACCACGCTCCCGTCCAGCGCCCCGACCTGCCGCGACGACCGTGACGACCGCGACGACGACTAGGTACCTCAGGCCACGGACGGTGCCTGCCGCCCCGCTGCGCCGTCAACCCCCCGCCAGGCGCTCACCCCGCCCCGCACGAGCACCGGCACCGGCACCGGCACCGGCACCGGCACCGGCACCGGCACCGGCACCGGCACCGGCACCGGCGACGATCGCCCGCCCGCCGCGAGGGCCGCGCCGCGGCGGTGGGAGGTTGAGGAGGTGATCGCCGCCCTCGACCTGCCCGCCACCTTGCGCACCACGACCCAGGACGTCCTGCTGCGGCGGGCGGTCGTGGAGGACTTCAGCGCGCTGATGCTGCTGCTGCGCGACGACCCCATCAGCGCACGCCGCGAAGAGCGCGCCGCCGACACCGACGAGGCGGTCTACCGAGCCGCCCTCGTCGAGGTGATCACCGATCCCTCCAACGACCTCATCGTGGTGGTCGACGCCTCGGGCGAGGTGGTGGGCACGATGCAGCTGACCCGCATCCCCGGGATGGCGCGCCGGGGATCGGCGCGGCTGCAGATCGAGGCGGTGCGGGTGCGCAGCACCCGACGCTCCAGCGGCATCGGCAGCGCCATGGTGCGCTGGGTCACCGACACCGCCGCCCCCGCGGCAGGCGCCTCGCTGGTCCAGCTGACCTCGGACCGGGCCCGGACGGACGCCCACCGCTTCTACGAGCGGCTGGGGTTCACCGCCTCGCACCGCGGGTTCAAGTTCACCCCGGGAGGCAGGCCGTGACCCGGCGGGTGGGTGCTCGCTCGTGGCGCCGGCCGCGCGCCCGCGCCGAAGGCGGGTGACCACACCGGGTCCACGCAGGAACCAGGCGGGACCCGGGCGGGCTCGACCAGGCACCGCTCGTCGCCCTCCGGGTCCAGCAGCACCTGGGAGGAGCCGGCCGGGTCCCGTTGCACCGCAACCACCCGCCGCGCACCCGGCGCCTGCACCGTGGCCGCCTCGACGTCCTGAGCCCGCACGTCCAGAGGAGCTGCGCTCGGAACCCCGCCGGCACGCCCGGTCGCGCGCGGTCGACGACGCCCGCGTCGGTGCTCCCGATCACGCACCGGAACCCGGCCGTGCCGCCCAGCGCCACAGCCGCTCCAGCGCTCACCAGTGCGCGCTCGAGCGGCCGGTGCACCACCCCGGCACCCCCGCCACCCGGAACCGCAGGCGTCACGCACCACGTGCGCGGCCGCGCGTGCTCCCGCTCGGGCGGTGCGCGCCGCGCCCGCCCGCGCCCTCGGGCACCGCCGGTGGGGCGACGGGGGACGCCCCGTCCGGGCGGGCGCGTTCGGGTGCGTCCGCACGGCCGATCGCCGCGCCGCCGGCGCTGTCGCGGCTTGACACCGTTCGCCCTGGCGGCCAACACTCTTCACTAGACGGTAGCTATTACCACTGTGTGAGAAACGCTGCGAAGGAGCAGACATGCGCGCGACCGTTCTGGGCCTCGGCGAGGCCGGCACCCTGTACGCCAGCGGACTGGCCGCCCACGGCTGGCAGGTCACCGGTTACGACCCGGCCGACACCACCACGCCCGAGGGCGTGCACCGGGCGGGCACGCCCGAGGAGGCGGTGCGCGAGGCCGAGGCGGTCCTGAGCCTGGTGGGCGGCAAGGTCGCCCAGCGCGCCGCGTCCTCGGTGGCCGAGCACCTGCCGGAGGGCGCGGTCTACGTGGACATGAACGCCGGGGACCCCGCGGTGAAGGTGGCCATCGCCGACCTGGTCGGCGCGCACCGCTTCGCCGACGTCTCCGTCGTCGGCTCGGTTCCCGCGCACGGCACGGCCACCGCCGTGGTCGTCAGCGGTGCGGCCTCGGCGCGCGCCGCTCGCCTCTTCGCCGACCTGCAGGCCCCCGTGGAGGACATCGGCGGCGCCCCCGGGGAGGCCTCGGCGCGCAAGCTGCTGCGCAGTTGCTTCATGAAGGGCCTGGGCGCGCTGATCACCGAGTCGGTGGCCGCCGGGCGCGCCGGCGGCGCCGAGCAGTGGGTGCGCGAGCAGATCGCCGCCGAGCTGGCCGGCGGGCACGGCGCCCTGGAGCGCCTGCACACCGGCACCGCCAAGCACGCCGCCCGCCGCGCCGGCGAGACGCAGGCGGCCGCAGAACTGCTGGACTCCCTGGGGGTGGCACCGAGCATGACGCGGGCGGCCGCGCAGGTGCACCGGCATCTGGCCGACGCCGCGCTGGTGCCCGGCGAGGAACTGCTGGCGCAGTACGCCGGTGTGGCGGTGGCCAACATCGGCGATGCCCGCGAGCGCATGGGCCTGCTCGACGGCGGCATCCACGCCCTGTGGCGCGGGGCGCACGTGGTCGGGCGAGCGCGCACCGTGTGGGTGCGCAGCGGCGACAACCAGGGCGTCCACCGCGCCCTGGCCACGGCCCGCCCCGGTGACGTCCTCGTCGTCAACGGCCAGGGCGACGTCACCCGCGCCCTGATCGGTGAGCTGATCGCCGAACGCGCCCGCGCCAAGGGCGTGCTGGGCATGGTCATCGACGGCGCCGCCCGCGACGTGGTGGAGCTGGAGCGCATCGGCTTCGGGGTGTGGGCGCGCGGGGTGTGCCCGGCGGGGCCGTACAAGCACGGGCCCGGTCGCGTCGACGTGCCGGTGGCCGTGGGCGGGGTGGTGGTCGCACCCGGGGACCTCATCGTCGCCGACGACGACGGCGTCGTCGTCGTGCCCGCCGCCGAGGCCGGCGCCAGCCTGCTGGGTGCCCGCGCGGTGCAGGCCGACGAGGCCGAGCGCCGGGCCGCGATCCTGGCCGGGACCGCCTGATGGGCGCGGTGTGGGCGCTGCTGAGCTTCGTCGGCGTCATCGTGCTCTGGAACGCCGTCGTCAAGCGCAACATCGGCGAGGCGATGGTCCTCGGCTTCGCCGCGGTGTGCGCCTTCGCCCTGATCGGCGGGCTGCCCGGCGGGGAACCGGCCGGCACCGCCATCAAGGAGGCGGTGCTGGACTCGCTGCAGGAGGAGGTCACCTTCGCCGGCCTGGCCTTCGTCTTCATGAGCTACGTGCTGACCAGGACCCCGATCCTGGACCGGCTGATCGACCTGCTGAACTCCGTGCTGGGACGCCTGCCCGGCGGGCCGATCTACACCGCCACCGTGGCCGGGGGCATCTTCGGCGCCATCGCCCACGTCGGCGCCGCCGTCACCGCAGCCGTGGGTTCGGTGACGGTGCCGTGGATGAAGCGCTCCGGCGTCGAACCGCACCTGGCCGCCACCATCGTGGCCGGCGGCGCCGGCATGGGCGTGTCCTTCCCGTTCTCCGCGACGATGTTCATCCTCGTCGGCGGCCTGGCGGCCCAGGGCGTCATGCAGCCCGACGAGATCGTCAAGCCGCTGGCCGTGGCGGGCCTGTGGTGCCTGGGCTACCGGCTGCTGCTGTCGTACTACCTGGTGCGCCGCAACGGCATCGCCCCCGTCGCGCCCGAGCACCGCCTGCCGCTGGTGCGCAGCCTGCGCTCGGGCTGGACCTCCCTGCTGCTCTTCGCCCCCATCGTCGTGCCGCTGCTGCTGACCCGCGGGCCGCTGGCGAGCGCGCTGGGTCGGCACAGCGACGTCGGCGGTGAGCTGAAGGCCCCCGTCCAGCTGGCCGACGGCACCACGCTGGCGCCGGCCCCCTACGCCATGCCCGACGTCATCAGCCTGATCACCTGGATCCCGGTGCTGATGATCGCCCTGGTGCTCGTCCTGGGCCGCAAGCACCTGCCGCGCACCGCCTCCGGCTGGGCCGGCACCATCGCCAAGGCCGCCCCGTCCTTCGGCGTCATCGGCATCACCATCGTGGCGGCCTTCTCCGCCTCCAACCTGCTGCGCGAGCTCGGCCTGGCCGATCAGCTGGAGGGGGTGCTGACCGGGCTGGACGCCCCGGCGTGGGTCATGGCCATCGCCATCGGCGCGATCGTCGTGGCCATCGCCATCCCGCTGACCGCCAGCGCCACCATGGCCGCCGTGGGGCCCGTGGCCGTCGTGGCGCTGACCGGCACCGGCATCGCCGCGCCCGTCGCGGCCGCCGCCGTGCTGATCTTCGCCTCCACCGAGGGCGCCTCCCCGCCCAGCGGAGCCCCGATCTACGTCGCTTCCGGCATCGCGCGCGTGGACCCGGTCAAGACCTTCATGCCGCTGCTGCGGTACTACTGCCTGCCCATCCTGGCCATCGGCGTGCTCATCGCCGTCGGGCTGCTGCCGGTGTGAGGAACCGGGGGTCACCGGCGGCTCGGCGAATCACCGCCGGTGACCCCCGCCGACCTCGCGACACCGCACCGGACCTCCAGCGCAGCGAACCCCCACCGCACCGCAGCCCCGTCGCACCGGGGTCCGGCCGTCCCGGCCCCCACCGCTCCCCCGCCACGGATCCCGCCCACCTCGTACCCGGACCCCAGGAGACGACGATGTCCCACCAGCACGATCCCGCCCGCCGCAGCGCGCTGCGCACGCTCACCACCGCCGCTTTCGTGCTCTCGGTGGTCTTCTTCCTGCTGGCCGGCCTGGTCACCGTCGTCGGCCAGTCGGTCACGCTGGTGGCCGGGGACGCCAGCGCCGCGCGCGAGTGGGCCGATCACCTGGCTCCCTACGCCTTCGGCGGCGCCTCGGCCGCCGGACTGCTCTCCTTCGCCCTGTCCTACGGCTCGCACCAGGCGGCCGACGGGGACGGAGCCGACGAGGACCCGGCCGACGAGGACCCGGCCGACGAGGACCCGGCCGACGGGGACCCGGCCGACGGGGGCGGGGTCCAGGACGGCGGGGCCGACGGGGGCCAGGAGGGCGATCCGCAGGACGCGGGCGCTCACGGCGCCGGCGCGCCGGTCGTCAGCGGCACCGGCCGCGCCGAGCAGGGGCACGGCCGTGGCTGAGGCGAGCACCGCGCCGGGAACCCCACCCGCAACCGCCACGAGAAACGCCACCGGGAACTCCACCGCGCTCCCCTCGCACGTGCCCAGCTACGCGGACCTGGCGCAGCGCACGCCGCCCGGTTCCAGCTGGGGGGTGTTCACCAGCGCCTCCGAGCGCGGCATGGCCAACTTCGCCACCGCTGAGCACGTGCGCACCGCCGCCGCCTCGGTGCAGCGGGGAGCGGTCTTCAGCCTCGACCACGCGCTGGACGCCTTCGACCCGCCGATGGCCCGGGCCCGGCGCGCGCCGGTGCACGAGATCCTCTCCAGCCACCCGCAGTCCCGCGACGACGTGCTACGCGAGTTCTACCTGCAGGCCAGCTCCCAGGTCGACGGGCTGCGCCACCGCCGCGCCTCCGGGTACGGCTTCTACGACGGCGTGCCCGACGAGCAGGTGCGCGCCGGCTCCCCCGTGCTGGGCGTGCAGCGCTGGGCCGAGCAGCCGATCGTCGGGCGCGGTCTGCTGCTGGACCTGGAGGGCCTGCTCGCCGCGCGGGGCCGGCCGCTGGACCACCTGCAGGGCCCGGCTCTGGCGACCCGCCTGCTCGACGAGGCGGCACGGGCGCAAGGGGTGCGGGTGCGCGAGGGGGACCTGGTGCTGGTGCACACCGGCTGGGCGCACTGGTTCCTGCAGGCCGACGACGCCACCCGCGCGCAGGTGCGCCGGGCTCGCCGGGCCACCGGCTTCGCGCAGAGCCTGGAGCTGCCGGCCTGGTGCTGGGACCACCGCGTGGCGCTGCTGGCCACCGACACCTTCGCCGTGGAGGTCCTGCCCGTCGTGGCCGACAGCCCCTTCGCCGCCAGCGCCCCCGAGGACGCCGGGATGATGCACCAGGAGCTGATCGCCAAGCTCGGCCTGCCGCTGGGCGAGCTGTGGAACCTGACCGCGCTGGTGCAGGACTCCCGCCGCAGCGGCCGCTGGGACTGCCTGCTGAGCGTCAAGCCGCTGCACCTGACCGGCGGGGTGGGTTCACCGCCCAACGCCACCGCGCTGCGCTGACACCACCGCACCCGCGAGGAGCACGCACGAGGACGCGCACCGGTGAACCCGTTCACCGTGTGGGAAGATCGGTGCGATGTCGACGCACACCCGGGGGAAGCCGTGAGCGCGCAGGAGCTGCCGCAGGGTGCCGACGGCACCGGCGCCGGCCGCGGCGAGACCAGGTCCGCCACCAGCATGCGCTCGCTGGAGCGGGCCATCGACGTGCTGGAGGTCCTGGACGGCTCGCGCGAGCCGCTGCGGCTGAGCGACGTCGCCCGGCGCGCCGGGCTGCCGGTGGCCACCACCCAGCGCATCCTCAACGTCCTGGAAGCCCGGGGGCGCGTCGAGCGCGACGCGCGCGGCTACCGCCCCGGCATCGGCCTGATCTTCGGGGCCCACGCGTACCTGACCAGCAGCCCGCTGCTGCTGGCCGCGCGCCCGGTGCTGCAGGACCTGGCCGCCTCCACCGGTTTGACCGCCTCGCTGTTCAAGCGGCTGGGAACCTCGCGCATCGTGCTCGCCCGCGTCGACGGTCTGCGCCCGCTGCGCTACGAGCTGCCCATCGGCGAGCGCCTGCCGCTGCACCTGGGCGCGGGCAAGGTGCTGCTGGCGCACATGGACCCCCAGGAGCGCGAACACTTCCTGTCACACCTGCACGAGCACCCGCGCGCCGACGGGCGCCCCATCGACGCGCAGCGGTTCCGCGGTGAACTGCAAGCGATCCGCGACGCCGGCTACTCGCAGGCGCGAGGCGAGCGCGAGCCGGGCATGGCCTCGGTGGCCGCTGCCGTGCTCGAGCCCGACGGCACCGCCAGCGCGGCCGTGCAGGTGGCCGCCCGCCAGGAGGACCTGCCCCTCGACCAGGTGGAGCACCTCGGCGTGGAGGTCCAACGCGCGGCCTTCGCCATCGCCCGCCGCACCGCGTGAGACGCTCGGGACCTGGTGGACGTGGTGGCCTCTCCAGCACGTCGTCAGTCAGCCCGTCGACCGGCTGGTGACGTCGTGCCGGCACCGGCCGGCTCGCTGCAGCCGCGTGCCCGCAGAGCCCCGCACGGCTGACGGGTGCGCTGCACGATCGAGCGGCACCGTCCCGTCACCGCGCAGGTGCGCTGCACGAGCAGCTGACAGCCGCACCACGCCGTCGAAGTCGACCGAGGGATCGGCGTGGTGATCCGCGGAACCCCGGCACCGACCCGCGGCAGGGCTCCGGGCGCACGGTGCACTGGCGCGCACCGCGGTGGCGGCGACCGAGGTGATTCCGGCGCTCGGCTGCTGCACCAGCAGCACGGGCGATCCGGCCGGCGGCCCCAGCAGCGGACCCGGAACCGCTCAGCGCCCGGCCGAGTCCGCTCCAGCGGCGCGTTCCACCAGCCGCACCGCATCGGCCAGGCCCACCGCCCGCTCACCCTGCACGCAACGACCGGCACCGAAACCGGCGAAGAGGCCCCCTGCCACCACTCCGGCCCACCGGACCAGCGCCGGCGTCGTCGACGGGGAAGGGCACCGGCTCACCGGCTGCACGTCGAGCCACGACCGCGACGTCAGCCCGAGCGTCAACGGTTCACGCCCGGCGCGAGCCCCACCTACCGCACGACGGCCCACCGCTTCACCTCGCCCTGCGGCCGCGAGGCCGACCGGTGCCGGAGCCGCGCATCGGTTCAGAGCCCTGACGTCGTGCACAGCGCCCCGCCGGCCGGGTGCGCCTTCGGGCTGCAGCGGTCCACAGCGGGCTACAGACCGCCGCGGGCGCGGGCCACCAGGAGTTCCAGGGTGGCCAGGTAGGAATCGAAGGCGGTGCGCCCGGCCGCGGTCAGGCGCACGGAGGTCTGCCGGCGCAGCGCCTGCACGCTGCGCTCCTTGCGGACCTCGACGTAACCGGCCTGCTCCAGGGCGGCGACCTGCTTGGACAGGGCGGAGTCGCTGGTGCCGATGGCGTCGCGCAGGAAGGAGAAGGCGACCCAGTCCGCCGGGGCCAGCAGGGAGCAGATGTTCAACCGGGCGGGGGTGTGCAGGAACTCGTCGATCGCGCTGGTGCTCGCACGACCGCCGGAGTCGGACTGAGCGTCGGGCTGAGCATCGGGCCGGGCCTCGGGCGCGGTGCTCACGGGCGCAGGCTCGCAGCCATCCGGGCCTGCACCGCGCGGGTCAGGGTGATGATGACCAGGCAGGCGCCGAGCATGCCGATCGTGTTGGGCAGCGGCCAGTGCAGGCCCCGCGCGACGGCCTGGAAGAGCACGTTCAGGGCGAGGGCGGGCACGAAGGTGGCGATCAGGGCGGCCTGCCAGCGCACCGAGGCGCGGGTGGGCCTCAGGGCCACCCCGCGCTGCCAGGCGACACCGACGCCGGTGAGCATCAAGACCACCCACAGCCAGATCATGCCCGCGTCGGTGAGCACGCCCAGGGCCAGCGCGCACGAGCACAGGCTCCACACCTGCGACCTGCTCCAGGGGGTGGTGCCGGCGGTGATGGTCTGCTGGCGGCGCTGGGCGGCCAGGCTCAGGGCCTGCTGTGCTTCGCGAGCGTCCACGGTGGGGGTCCTTCCCTGTTCGGGTGCTTGCTTGCCTGATGGGAAAGCTACCCGTCACTTGCCCGTCAGGCAAGACTTGAGCGCCAGGAAAGTGAGGGGGCTGGACGGGTGTTCCCGCACCTGCTGCGCACGGCGCAGCGCAGCTCCACCCGCCAGGCCACCGGCGACCTGGACCTGAACCTGGGCCTGGACCTGGAGCGCCCGACCTCGGCCTCGGCCGCGGCGAGCTGGTCGAGGACGCGCCGGGCGTGCCGCACGAGCACCTCGCCGGCCGGGGCGGGCACGACGATCCCCGAGCTGGAGCTGCTGCGGCGCGATGCGCGGATCGCCCCGCAGCTGAACGAGATGGAGCTGCACCCGTGCTTCCAGCAACCGGAGCTGTTCCGCTACTGCCTGGACCACGGCATCCAGCCGGTGGGCTACTCCCCGCTGGGCTCCCCCTCGCGACCCGAGCGTGACCGCACCCCCGAGGACGTCGTCGACACCGAGCACCCCGTCGTGCGGGCCGTCGCCGAGGCTCACGGGGTGCACCCGGCGCTGGTGTGCTTGAAGTGGGCCGTGGCGCGCGGGCAGGTGCCGATCCCCTTCTCCGTCAAGCCGGCGCAGTTCACCGCGAACCTGCGAGCGGTGGCCGAGGACCCGTTGACGCCCGCCGAGATGGAGGCGATGCGCTCCGTGGAGCGCAACAGCCGCCTCATCAAGGGACAGGTCCTGCTGTGGCCGGGGGCGTCCTCCTGGCTGGACCTGTGGGACGTGGACGGCACGATCCCCGGCCTCCACGACTGCCGGAGCCGAGCACCGCGATGCTGAACTACCGGCTGCTGCACCCGCCGCTGCTGGCCGCCCTGGCCCGGGCCGGGCACGGCGATCGCATCGTGCTGGCCGATGCGAACTTCCCGCTGCGCGCGGCTCCTCCCCCTGTCCGGGGTCGCGCAGGCGTGCGCCCCGGACGAGAGGGGACACCGCGCGGGTCCGGTGATTGACGATGCGTGCGGTGCTCCGTAGGGTCGGGGTTCGCGTGACGTTTCGCGGCAGATCGGGCAGCCAGTCGATGCGGGTGCGGCGCCACGCAGACGTGAGCGAGCCGACTGCCTGCCGGCGACCCGGGGAGGAGCCGTGGACGGCGGGTTCCTGCCCGCGCACACCCGCCGCAGCCGGCGGAGCCGGAGCCCTCCGAAACCGCTGACGACCCCCTCACCGCGCACGAGCCGGCCCGGCTCGACACCGCCCCGCTCCCGACGCACCAGGAGTCGCCCGATGCCCGAGTCCCCGCCGCGCCTGGACGCCGAGCACCTGCCGCCAGCCGTCGACGTGTCCGACAACACGGCTGCGCTGGCCGAGGTCCGCGCTGTCATCGACGCCGGTCCCTACACCGACGCGTGGAGCTCGCTGCGCCACTACTGCGCGCCGCAGTGGTACGAGGACGCCAAGTTCGGCATCTTCATCCACTGGGGCCTGTACTCAGTCCCGGCCTTCCGCAACGAGTGGTACTCGCGCAACATGTACCGAGCCGGCAGGCCGGAGTTCGAGCACCACGTGCGGACCTACGGACCCCAGTCCGACTTCGGGTACAAGGACTTCATCCCCTCCTTCACCATGGACGGCTTCGAGCCGAGCGAGTGGGCGCGCCTGTTCCGCAGGGCCGGCGCGCAGTTCGTCGTGCCCGTCGCCGAGCACCACGACGGCTTCGCGATGTACGACACGGCCCGCTCGCGCTGGAGCGCGGCCGCGATGGGGCCGCAGCGCGACGTCTTCGGCGACCTGCTCGCCGCGGTGGACGACGCCTGGATGCTGCGCGGCGCCTCCTCGCACCGCGCCGAGCACTGGTTCTTCATGAACGGCGGCACGCACTTCGACTCCGACGTCCGCGATCCCCGGTGGCAGGACTTCTACGGCCCCGCGCAGCGCGACGAGACCGCACCCAGCGAGCGGTTCCTGGAGGACTGGCTCCTGCGCTGCGTCGAGGTGGTCGACCGCTACCGCCCGCAGGTCTTCTGGTTCGACTGGTGGATCGAGCACCCCGCCTTCGAGCCGTACCTGCGCCGGTTCGCCGCCTACTACTACAACCGGGCGGCGCAGTGGGGCCGGGAGGTGGTCATCAACCACAAGTGGGACGCCTTCCCCCCCGGCACCGCCGTGTACGACGTGGAGCGGGGGACCCTCGGAGCCACCCGTGAGACGGTCTGGCAGAACGACACGTCGGTGTCCAGGACGTCGTGGTGCTGGGTCGACTCGCACGACTACAAGACGGCGCACGACCTCGTCGCGGAACTGGCCGACGTCGTCGCCAAGAACGGCGTGCTCCTGCTCAACATCGGCCCCAAACCCGACGGGACCATCGCCGTCGAGGAGCAGGCCCTGCTCGAGGGGGTCGGCGACTGGCTCCTGCGCAACGGCGAGGCCGTCTACGGCACCAGGCCCTGGCGCATCCCCGGCGAGGGGCCCACCAAGACCGTCGCGGGCTCCTTCGTGGACGACGTCGCCCCCCAGCACACCAGCGCCGACATGCGCTTCACACAGCGCAAGGACACGGTCGGTGAGTACGTCTACGCGATCCTGCTCGCCGCACCGGACGACGGCACCGCCCGCATCAGAGCCTTCGGCGCCGGCTCACCACTGCTCGAACGGGAGATCCGGGAGGTCAAGGTGCTGGGCAGCGATGAGCCGCTGGAGTGGACCAGGACGCAGGACGAGCTGAGGGTCCGGCTGCCGCCGCGAGACCACCACCCGGACCTGCCCGTGGTCAAGTTGTTCTTCCAGCCCGGGAGCACCTCCGAGCGCTGGGACCCCTTGCACGGACCCTCGCCCGCGTAGGCCGCACGCCCACCGCCACCGGAGGCGCCTCACCGGCGCCCCGGGCCGGCCTCGCGCCAGGCGCTGGTGCGCGGTGCCGCGAAGCGCCCCTGCGCGTGCAGCACGAGGACCGCGATCATGACGAGGCCGGCGGCCACGGCCGCGCCCTCGGCCGCGCGCGGGACGCCGAGCGCGCCCGCCACGAGGCCGGCCGCACCGATCGCGGTCACGGCACCACCGAGGTGGGAGAACACCCGCTCGCGGAACGCCCACGCGAAGGGGATGAAGTGGGCTCCGACCACCGCGGCGATCAGCGCCGGCCGCAGCTCACCGTGGTGCACCGCGGCCAGGGCCCGGGAACCGAGGGCGATGAGGACCAGCTCACCCGCCACGCACCCGGCGTAGGTCGCCAGCGCCCGCGGGCCCGGGCGGACCAGCGGCCCCAGCGCCACGGGGCGCACGTAGTGGCGGAAGAGGGCTGCGGCGACCCCGGCCAGCCCGGCCACCCAGGCGATCGTGGAGGCGGCAGCGCCCAGCGCGGACGAGTAGCTGGCGATGAACACCGTGCCGCCGGCCAGACCGACGAGGCTGCCCCACCGCCCGGGGTCGAGCAGGAGCGGTGGCTCGCCCACGGCGGGACCGTGACCTCGCGTCGTGCTCACCCGGACATCCTGCCCCGCTCACCGACCCCCCGGACACCGCCGGCGGGTCCACCCCGTGCGGGGACGCGGTCGTGGCGCCGAGTGGTCCAGCACCCCGGCACGCGTCGGCGCGCGGTGGAGGGCCCGCGCTTGCACCTCCCGCAGCGTCACGTGCTCCAGTGGACCCACGACCCGCCCCACGCAGGAAGGCCGCACTCATGTTCTCGCCCTTCGTCCCGCCGCGCCAGGTCAAGATCGGTGACGCGGCGGCGTTCGTCGGCACCACAGCACGGGCGATCCGGCACTACCACGAGATCGGCCTGCTCCCCGAGCCCCCGCGGGGCGGTGACGACCGCCGCCGCTACGGCTACGACGAGGTGGTCCAGCTGCTGTGGATCCGCAAGATGGCCGACGCCGGGATCGCCCTGGACGACATCCGGGACGCCTTCGCCGGCGCGGTTGGTGCCGGCGCCGACGACGACCACGACGTCGCACGCGTCCTGCGACGGCTGGAGGAGACCCTCACCGCCCGGGAAGCGGAACTGCGGCGGCAGCGCAGCGCCGTGCAGCGCATGCGCACCCGGGGCACCAGGACGGGTCTGCTGTGCGACGTCGTCGGCAGCCGCCTGCAGGACCTGCCCGAGGGCTGCCTGCGCCATGCGGACCTGGACACCCTGCTGGTCACCGAACGGGTCCTCGGCCCGCTCGCAGCAGCCGTCCAAGCCACCCGCTTCACCGCCCTGGCCACCCACCCGGACCTGCGGGAGGAGTCCGACCGCGTCGAGGCCGCCGAAGCGGCCCTGGACGACACGGTCGCAGTCGACGACCCCCGCGTGGCGCAGGTGGCCGCGCGACGGCACGCCTTCGAGACGGCGCTGCACGCCGTCATCGAGGACTCCGGCCTGGCGCAGGACGACGAGGCGCTCCTGGACTCCTGGGACGCCCTGCACCCCACCACCGCCGACGGCGCCGACCCGCACGGAGGTGGCGCGGAGGGAGGTGACGCGGAGGGAGGTGACGCGGAGGGAGGTGACGCGGAGGGAGGTGACCCGGAGCGGGGCGGGGGCCGGGCCGGCCGGCGCCCCGGCCGGGGGCGGGAGCCCGTGAGCGCGCTGGAAGCTGCTGGGAAGGTGCCCTACGACTTCTCCCCGGCCCGCTTGCGGTGCGTGGAACTGGCCGAGGAGCTCGCCGCCCGCGGGTGAGAGGACGGCTGCACCCGGCTGGTGGGGACTCGGCACCCCGGGGCAGCCTGAACCGGTGCCCCTCTCCCCCGGAGCCGAGCTCGCCCGCCGCTACCACCACGACGTCGTCGCACCCCTGCTGCGCGCGGCGCTGCCCGCCCTGCCCCACGCCGCCGCCCGCCTGGGCAGCGGCTCGGACGTCCTGGGCCTGGACGACGCCACCTCCACCGACCACGACTTCGGCCTGCGCCTGACCCTGCTCGTCGACGCCGACCGGGCGGCGCAGGTGGACGCGCTGCTGGAGCGCGAGCTGCCCCAGCACTTCGCCGGGCACCCGGTGCGCTTCGCCACCACCTGGGACCCGCACGTGCGCCACCGCGTGGAGGTCGCCACCGTGGAGGACTTCGCCGCCTCGCGCCTGGGCCTGGAGGTCACCCGCCACTGGGAACCGGAGGACTGGCTGGCGCTGAGCGGCCAGGCGGTGCTCGAGGTCCTCGCCGGCCCCGTCTTCACCGACACCGATCACCGCCTGGGCGCCCTGCGCGACCGGCTGCGCTGGTACCCGCACGACCTCTGGCGCCACCTGGTGGCCTGCTGCTGGCGCCGGCTGGGCCAGGAACTGCCCTTCGTGGGCCGCACCGGCCAGCGCGGGGACGAGCTGGGCTCGCGGGTGATCACCGCACGGCTGGTGGACGCCGCGGTGGACCTGGGCTTCCTGCTGGACCGCACCTGGCCGCCCTACCCCAAGTGGCGCGGCACCGTCTTCGCCACCCTGCCCTGCGCGGTCGCGGCCCCCGCGCTGCAGGCGGCGCTGGCCGCCGGCGACTGGCGCGCGCGCCAGGAGCACCTGTGCACCGCGCTGGAGCTGCTGCTGCACCACCAGGCCGGCGTGGGGCTGCCCGCGGTGGGGCCGGCCAGCGAGCCCTTCCACGCCCGCCCCTTCCGCGGCGTGCCCCAAGCGGTCCTCGACGCGCTGACCGGGACGGTCACCGACGAGCGGGTGCGCGCCCTGCCCGCCGGCATCGGCTCGGTGGAGCAGTGGGTCGACAACGTCGACGTCCTCGTCGACGGACCGCGCCGCCGGCGCGCCGTCCACGCCGTGCAGCACTGACCCGGCGACCGCGGTCGGGGCGCCGGCGTGGACGTCGGGAACCTCACGGACGCTTCGTCGAACCGGCTGCGGAGCCGTCCGCCGGCCCCGTCGCGGGGGCGAGGAACCGGCCCAGGACCAGGACGAGCAGGCCCGCCAGCACCACGCTGAGCAGCGCCACTCGCAGGCTGGTGGCGTCGGCGACGAACCCGACGACGGCGGGAGAGACCAGGAACCCCACGCGCAGCAGCCAGCTGACGACGGTCAGACCGACGCCGGCCGGGAGCCCGGGCAGTTCGTCCGCGGTGTGCATGACGGCCGGGACGAGGGTGGCCACGCCCAGCCCGGCCAGCGCGAACCCGGCCAGGGTGCTGGGGATCGAGGGCCAGGCCAGGGCGGCACCGGTGCCGGCGGCGGTCAGGAGACCCCCGGTGAGCGCGACCCGGCGCTGGCCGAAGCGGTCCACGACGCGGTCGCCGGTGAGCCGGCCGACGGTCTGGGCCCCCTGCAGGGCGACGAAGGCGAGCCCGCCCACGGCGGCGCCCGCGCCCAGTTCCCCGCGCAGGTACAACGCCCCCCAGGACGACCCGGCGTCCTCGACGAAGGCCCCGCCGGCGGCCAGCGCCCCCAGCACGGCGAGCAGCGCCGCGGTGCGCACCCCGGCGCGGCGCCGGTGCCGGCCTGAGCGGTCCGCGGGCAGGGCGCGCTCCGCGTCACCCGCGTCCGTGCTCCCGACTCCTGCGGGGCCCACCCGCGGGGTCCCGGCACGTTCGGAGTCCTCCGGGCCGGGCAGCAGGAACCGGTGGGCGGTGAGCGCGACGAGGCCGAACACGACGGCCGAGACGGTCAGGTGCGCTCCCAGGGGCAGGCCCGCTCCCGCAGCGGCCGAACCGAGGAGGCCACCGACGACGGCGCCGACGCTCCACAGGCCGTGGAAGGCGTTGACGATGGAGCGTCCGTACAGGCGCTGGACCCGGAAGCCGTGCGCGTTCTGGGCCACGTCGACGACGGCGTCCAGGGCACCGACCAGGAGCATCACGGCGGCGAAGGCGATCCACGCGTTCGCCAGCGGGACGGTGGCCACCGCTGCGGCGGCCAGCACCAGTCCCAGGGCGCCGACCTTGGCCGATCCCAGGCGCTGGATGCAGACCGGGGCCAGCAGCCCGGCCAGCAGCGCCCCCAGGGGCATCGCGGCGATGGCGGTGCCCAGCGCGGCGTTGGACAGCTCCAGCCGGTCCTTCACCTCCGGCAGGCGCGGCACCAGGTTGGCGTACAGGACGGCGTTGACGAAGAACAGCGCGGACACCCCCGCGCGGGCGCGGGAGGCCCGGGTGGGGGTCGGGGACGTGGTGAGGGCCATCGGTGGTGCAGCACCTTTCGGAGTCGTGGGGGTTCGGGCTGCCGAGCGGGTGCGCCACCACGACGGCGATCGCCGGAGCCGGTGGTGAGCGGCGAGTCGTGGCCGGCGGTGGGCGATCGGGCCGCCCGGCATCTTCGATCACGTTACATGACCATTCGGTCGTTCATCAGCTAATCTACGCTCATGAACGTTGAACGCCGCCACAAGGAGATCCTCGAAGCGCTGCACCGCTCCGGGCGCGTGGAGGTCCCCGAGCTCGCCGAACGGCTCGAGACCTCCACGATCACCGTCCGCCGCGACCTGGACCACCTCGCCTCCGTCGGGGCGCTGCGCCGGGTCCGCGGCGGAGCCGTCAGCGCCGCCCTGAGGGGCGAGGGCCTGCCCTTCGACGTGCGCGCAGCCGACGACGCCCCCCTGAAGGCGCGCCTGGCCGCGAGCGCCGCCGCCCTCATCGCCGAGGGCGAGGCGGTGGTCATCGACTCCGGCACCACCGGGGCCGGGGGGGGGGGGGGGGGGGGGGGGGGGGGGGGGGGGGGGGGGGGGGGGGGGGGGGGGGGGGGGGGGGGGGGG
>NZ_JBJLSG010000011.1:0-64490 GCF_050871925.1 Kineococcus gurbantunggutensis | reverse complement strand
CCCCGCGAGGGGGGCGGCGCCGGGACGGGTGGGGGCCAGCGTCACGTCAGCTCCCGGCGGGGTCCGACCCGGCCGGGTCCGAGCCCGCGGGGTCCACCTGGGTGGAGTCGCTGTCGCCGGAGTCGGCGTCGCCGCCCTCGCCGCCGGCGGGGTCGGTGCCGGCCGGGTCCGAGCCGGCGGGGTCGACCTGCGTGGCGTCGCTGTCGCCGGAGTCGGCGTCGCCGCCGCCACCGGCGCCGAGGGGGGTGGTGGTGATGTCGTCGTCGCTGAGGTTGCTCATGGCGGTGAGCCTGCCACCCCGGGAGGGGGCGCGCACGCGGTCCCCGCACCCGGTCCCGCACGCGCTCCCCGCACCGGCCGCGCGCGCGGCGGACGCACCCGGTCGGGGCGCCCGGGGCGGGCGGTAGCCTCGCTGGCCGTGCTCGCCCCCCTCCCCTCCCCCGGCACCCGCGCGGTGCGCGGTGGCTGATCCCGGCGCGGCCCCGCTGGTCGCGGTCCTCACCACCGGCGGCACGATCGCCAGCACCCGCGACGAGCGCGGCGTGAGCACCCCCTCCCGCTCGGGCGCGGGCGTCCTGGGGGGCGCCGACGCGCTGGCGGGCGTGCGGGTGCGCACCGCGGAGGTGCTGAACGCGGACTCCTCGACGCTGACGCTGGAGCAGGCGGGCGCCGTGCGCGAGGCGTGCGCCGCGGCGCTGCGGGACCCCGCCGTGCACGGGGTGGTCGTGCTGCACGGCACCGACTCGATGGAGGAGACCGCGTTCCTGCTGGACCTGCACCACGGCGACGAGCGGCCCGTGGTGCTCACCGGCTCGCAGCGCACCGCCGACGACCCGGCGGGCGACGCCCCGGCGAACGTGCTGGCCGCGCTGCGCACCGCCGCGGACGGGCGGGCCCGCGGGCGCGGGGTGCTCGTGGCGTTCGGCGGGCGCGTGCTGCCCGCGGCGGGCACGACGAAGCGGCACACCACGGCGCTGGACGCGTTCGCGGCCCCCGAGCCGGCGCTGCCGCGCGGTGCGGTGCTGCCCTGGCCGGCGGGGGCGGCGTGGCCGCGGGTAGACGTCGTGGCCGTGCACCCGGGCGCCGACGGGGCGCTCGTGGACGCGGCGGTGGCGGCCGGGGCGCGCGGGGTGGTGCTGCAGGCGCTGGGCTCGGGCAACACCGCGCCCGCCGTCGTGGAGGCGGTGGGCCGCGCGGCGCGCGCGGGCACGGCGGTCGTGGTGACCACCCGGGTGCCCGAGGGGCCGGTGGCGGCCACGTACGGCGGTGGCGGCGGCGGGCACGACCTCGCCGCGGCCGGCGCGGTGGGCACCGGGCGGCTGCGCGCCGGGCAGGCGCGCGTGCTGCTGGCGGCGCTGCTGCGCGCCGGGGCGGACGCCGGCCGCGTGGCGGCGGAGTTCCGCGCCCGCGGCTGACCCGCCCCGGACGACCCGCCCGGCAGACCCGGCCCGGCCGGCCCGGGGCGCGGCTGGCACGATCGCGCCCGGGCGGCGACCGCGCCGCTCCACGGGAGCACGCACCGCACGAACGGGGACGACGTGATCGAGCACACCGTCTGCTTCACCCTGGTCCACCCGGAGGGCTCGGAGGCCGAGCGCACCTTCCTCACCGGGGCGCGGGAGGTGCTCAGCGCCGTGCCCGGCGTGCAGGGCTTCACCGTCAGCCGGCAGGTCAGCGCGAAGAGCGGCTACCGCTTCCGCTTCTCGATGCGCTTCGCCGACGAGGACGCCTACCGCGCCTACGACGCGCACCCCGACCACGCCGCCTTCGTCGCCCGGCGCTGGGCCACCGAGGTGCGCGAGTTCCAGGAGCTGGACTTCACGCCCTGGCCCTGAGGACCCGCCGGCGCGCGTCCGGGACGCGCGAGGGCCCCGCACCGGCGACGGTGCGGGGCCCTCGTGCTGCGGGCGGACTCAGCGGGCGGCTGGCGTCAGCGGGCGGCGGAGCCCTCGACGTAGTCGGAGTCGTCGGACTTCACCCAGGCCATGAGCTTGCGCAGCTCGCGGCCGGTCTTCTCGATGGGGTGCTGCTCGGCCTGCTCGCGCAGGCGCTTGAACTCCGGCGCGCCGGCGTCCTGGTCCTCGATGAAGCGCTGGGCGAAGGTGCCGTCCTGGATGTCCTTGAGGACCTCGCGCATGCGCTCCTTGACGGAGGCGTCGATGACGCGCGGGCCGGAGACGTAGTCGCCCCACTCGGCGGTGTCCGACACGCTCCAGCGCTGCTTGGCGATGCCGCCCTCGTACATGAGGTCGACGATGAGCTTGAGCTCGTGCAGGCACTCGAAGTAGGCGACCTCCGGCTGGTAGCCGGCCTCGGTGAGGACCTCGAAACCGGTCTGCACCAGCGCCGAGGCGCCGCCGCACAGGACGGCCTGCTCGCCGAACAGGTCGGTCTCGGTCTCCTCGGTGAAGGTGGTCTTGATGCCGCCGGCGCGCAGGCCGCCGATCGCCTTGGCGTAGGCCAGGGCCAGGTCCCACGCGCCGCCGGTGGCGTCCTGCTCCACCGCGACGATGACGGGCACGCCGCGGCCGTCGACGTACTCGCGGCGCACCAGGTGGCCGGGGCCCTTGGGGGCGACCATGACGACGTCGACGTCGGCGGGGGGCTTGATGTAGCCGAAGCGGATGTTGAAGCCGTGGCTGAAGAACAGCGCCTTGCCGGCGGTGAGGTTCGGCTCGATGGACTCCGCGTACAGGCCGCGCTGCAGGTGGTCCGGGACCAGCACCATGATCACGTCGGCGGCCTTGGCGGCCTCGGAGGGGGTGAGGACCCGCAGGCCCTGCTCCTCGGCCTTGGCGCGGCTCTTCGAGCCCTCCTTCAGGCCGACGACGACGTCCACGCCGGAGTCGCGCAGCGAGAGCGCGTGCGCGTGGCCCTGGCTGCCGAAGCCCAGGACCGCCACCTTCTTGTCGGTGATCTTGGACAGGTCGGCGTCGTCGTCGTAGAACATCTCGGCCACGGGGGCGTCTCCTCGGTCGTTTGGGTCGGGTGCGGGGGTGGCGCTCGCGCGCCGGCTCAGGCCGAGCGCAGGGCGCGGTCGGAGATGGCCCGGCCGCCGCGCGCCAGCGCGACGGAACCGGACTGGACGAGCTCGCGGATGCCGAAGGGCTCCAGGACCCGCAGCAGCGCGGCCAGCTTGTCGGGGCCGCCGGTGGCCTCGACGGTGACCGCGTCCGGGGAGACGTCGACGACGTGGGCGCGGAAGAGCGCCACGGTGTCGACGACCTCGCCGCGGACGGAGGCGTCGGCGCGGACCTTCACGAGCAGCAGCTCGCGCTGGACCGAGGCGTCGTCCTCGAGCTCGACGATCTTCAACACGTTGACCAGCTTGTTGAGCTGCTTGGTCACCTGCTCCAGGGGCTGCGACTCCACGTCGACGACGATGGTCATCCGGGAGATCTCGCTGCGCTCGGTCGGTCCGACCGTCAGGGAGTGGATGTTGAAGTTCCTGCGCGCGAACAGCGAGGTGATGCGCATCAGGACGCCCGGCCGGTTCTCGACCAGGACGGAGAGGGTGTGGCGGCTCATCAGGAGATCACCTGCACGTGCGAGGGGTCGTCGGTGGACACGCCGTCGCTGTCGGCCTCGCGGTCCCACTCCGGGGACAGGCCGCGCGCGTACTGGATGGCGTCGTTGCTCACGCCGGCCTCGACCATCGGCCACACCATGGCGTCGCGGTGCACGCGGAAGTCGATCACCACGGGCACGTCGTTGATCGCCATCGCCTTCTCGATCGTGGCGTCGACGTCCTCGGGGCGTTCGCAGCGCAGGCCCACGCAGCCGTAGGCCTCGGCGAGCTTGACGAAGTCCGGGATCGGCACGGAGTGCGCGGTGTGGTGGTCGCCGGAGTGCAGGTCGGTGTTGGAGTAGCGCTCCGAGTAGAAGAGCGTCTGCCACTGGCGCACCATGCCCAGGCTGGAGTTGTTGATGATGGCGACCTTCACCGGGATGCCGTTGAGGGTGCAGGTGGCCAGCTCCTGGTTGGTCATCTGGAAGCAGCCGTCGCCGTCGATCGCCCACACCACCGCGTCGGGGCGGCCGACCTTGGCGCCCATGGCCGCCGGCACCGCGTAGCCCATGGTGCCCAGGCCCCCGGAGTTCAGCCAGGTGCGCGGGTTCTCGTACTTCACGAACTGCGCGGACCACATCTGGTGCTGGCCGACGCCGGAGACGTAGACGGCCTCGGGCCCGGCGATGGCGCCGATGCGCGCGATGACGTGCTGGGGCGCCAGGGTGCCGTCGTCGGGGTCGTCGTAGCCCAGCGGGTACGTGCGGCGCCAGGCGTCGGTCTGCTCGACCCAGGGGCCGATGTCGGTGCGCCCGTTCGCCTCGAACTCGGCGGCGACGGCGGAGGCCAGCTCGGCGAGCACGAGCTTGGCGTCGCCCACGATCGGCACGTCCACGGCGCGGTTCTTGCCGATCTCGGCCGGGTCGATGTCGGCGTGGATGACCTTGGCGCCCTGCGCGAAGGTGGACAGCTGGCCGGTGACGCGGTCGTCGAAGCGCGCGCCGAGCGTGATGAGCAGGTCGGACTTCTGCAGGGCCGCCACGGCGGCGACGGTGCCGTGCATGCCGGGCATGCCCAGGTTCGAGGGGTGCGAGTCGGGCAGCGCGCCGCGGGCCATGAGCGTGGTGACGGCCGGGATGCCGGTCAGGTCGGCCAGGGCGCGCAGCTCGGGGGCGGCGTCGGCCTTCACCACGCCGCCGCCCACGTAGAGCACGGGGCGCTCGGCGGCGGCGATGAGGCGCGCGGCCTCCTTGACCTGCTTGCCGTGCGGGCGCGTCACGGGGCGGTAGCCGGGCAGGTCCACGGAGGCGGGCCACTCGAAGGAGGTGCGCGCCTGCAGCGCGGACTTGGCCACGTCGACGAGCACGGGGCCGGGGCGGCCGGTGGAGGCCAGGTGGAACGCCTCGGCGACGGTGCGCGGGATGTCGGCGGGGTCGGTCACCAGGTAGTTGTGCTTGGTGATCGGGGTGGTGATCCCCGCGATGTCCGCCTCCTGGAAGGCGTCGGTGCCGATCGCGGCGGCGCCGACCTGGCCGGTGATCGCGACCAGGGGCACGGAGTCCATGTTCGCGTCGGCGATGGGCGTGACGAGGTTCGTCGCGCCGGGGCCGGAGGTGGCCATGCACACGCCGACCTTGCCGGTGGCCACCGCGTAGCCCTCGGCGGCGTGGCCGGCGCCCTGCTCGTGGCGCACGAGGATGTGCCGCACGTGCGGGGAGTCCATCAGCGGGTCGTAGGCGGGCAGGATCGCGCCGCCGGGGATGCCGAAGACGACCTCGACCCCTACCGCCTCGAGGGAGCGGACCAGGCTCTGCGCGCCGGTGAGCGACGCGACGGGGAGCGTGGGGTCCAGCGGCAGGCCGCTCGGGCCCTGCTCGCGGGCCGGCGGGGTGCTGATCGGCGGGGTGCTGATCGGCTCGTGGGCCATCTCGGAGTCCTCCTCGGGCGGTGCGGTTCGGGTCCTGCGGTCGTCGGACGCGACCGGCCGCTCGGTGCGCCGGACGCGAAAAGACCCCTGCGCCGCTGGGGCGAGGGGTCGCGCGCTCGGCGGGTCGATCGTCGTCGACCTCAGCGGGCGCGCTGTCCGATGGCTACGAGGAACCGCATGCGCAGCACGGTAGTCGCCCCCGCGGGCGCTGTCAGCCGAGGGGGTGTCCTGTCTCACATGCTGGACAGAAGGTCCAGCAGGTGGACAGGACGCCCCTCGCGGCCCGGTGCCTCAGAGGCAGACGGCGCCCGTGGAGGCCGACTGGACCTGCTTGGCGTACTTGGCCAGCACGCCGCGGGTGAACACCGGGGGCAGCGGGGCCCAGCCCTCGCGGCGCGCCTCGAGCTCGGCGTCGTCCACGAGCACCTCCAGCGTCTTGCCCGCCACGTCCAGGCGGATGCGGTCGCCGTCGCGCACGAACGCGACGGGGCCGCCGTCGACGGCCTCGGGGGCGATGTGCCCCACGCACAGGCCGGTGGTGCCGCCCGAGAAGCGCCCGTCGGTCAGCAGCAGCACGTCCTTGCCCAGCCCGGCGCCCTTGATCGCACCGGTGATCGCGAGCATCTCGCGCATCCCCGGCCCGCCCTTGGGGCCCTCGTAGCGGATGACGACGACGTCGCCGGCGCCGATGGTGCCGTCCTCCAGCGCGTCCAGCGCGGCCTGCTCGCGCTCGAAGACGCGGGCGGTGCCCTCGAAGACCTCCGAGTCGAAGCCGGCGCTCTTGACGACCGCCCCGCCGGGGGCGAGGTTGCCCGAGAGGACCGTGATGCCGCCGGTGCGGTGGATGGGGTCGTCCAGCGCGCGCAGCACGACGCCGTCGACGTCCGGCGGGGCGATGGCGGCGAGGTTCTCGGCCATCGTCCTGCCCGTGACCGTCAGGGTGTCGCCGTGCAGCAGGCCGGCGTCCAGCAGGGCGCGCATGACGACCGGGATGCCGCCGATGCGGTCCACGTCGACCATGACGTGCCGGCCGAACGGCTTGAGGTCGCCCAGGTGGGGCACCTTGCCGGCGATGCGGTCGAAGTCGGCCAGGGTCAGGTCCACCTCGGCCTCGTAGGCGATGGCCAGCAGGTGCAGCACCGCGTTGGTGGAACCGCCCAGCGCCATGACCACGGCGATGGCGTTCTCGAACGCCTCCTTGGTGAGGATCTGCCGGGCGGTGATGCCCTGCGCCAGCAGGTTCACCACGGCCTCGCCGGAGCGGCGGGCGAAGCCGTCGCGGCGGCGGTCGGTGGCCGGCGGGGCCGCGCTGCCCGGCAGCGACATGCCCAGCGCCTCGGCCGCGGCGGCCATGGTGTTCGCGGTGTACATGCCGCCGCAGGCGCCCTCGCCGGGGCAGATGGCCCGCTCGATGACGTCGACGTCCTCGCGGGACATCAGCCCGCGCGCGCAGGCGCCGACGGCCTCGAAGGCGTCGATGAGGGTGACCTCGTGCTCGCTGCCGTCGGACAGCTTGGCCCGCCCCGGCAGGATCGTGCCCGCGTAGAGGAAGACGCTGGCCAGGTCCAGGCGGGCGGCGGCCATGAGCATGCCCGGCAGCGACTTGTCGCAGCCGGCCAGCAGCACCGAGCCGTCCAGGCGCTCGGCGCTCATGACGGTCTCGACGGAGTCCGCGATCACCTCGCGGCTGACCAGGGAGTAGTGCATGCCCTGGTGGCCCATGGAGATGCCGTCGGAGACGGAGATCGTGCCGAACTCCAGCGGGTAGCCGCGGGCGGCGTGCACGCCGTCCTTGACGGCCTTGGCGAGGCGGTCCAGCGGCAGGTTGCAGGGGGTGATCTCGTTCCAGCTCGAGGCGACGCCGATCTGGGGCTTGACCCAGTCGTCGTCGCCCATGCCGACCGCGCGGAGCATGCCGCGCGAGGCGGTCGCCTGGAGGCCGTCGGTCACCTGGCGGCTGCGGGGCTTGATGTCGACGCCCGGGGCCACCCGGGGGCCGCCGGCGGCGGGGCCCGCGCCGGGGGTGGTGCCGCCCGGCTGCGCCGCCGGCTCGTTCGAGGGGGTGTGCAGGCTCACGCGAGGAGTCTAGGTCCCGCCCGCGCGCCGCCCGGACGGCGCGGAGGCCGCCCGGCGGCGGGGCCGTTGACCCCGGGGTGGGCCGTGCCTAGGCTCGGCGCACGCCGTGTGCGCTCACGGCGACACCCCACCACGCGAAGGAGCGCCCCGTGGCGTCGCCCGCCCCCCTGCGCTGGGCCGTGCTCGGCCCCGGTTCCATCGCCCGCCGGTTCGCCTCCCAGCTGCCGGCCTCCGGCGCCGGCGCGATCACCGCCGTCGGCAGCTCGGACGCCGCGCGCGCCCGCGCCTTCGCCGACGAGCACGCCCCCGGCGCGCGCACCGGCACCCACGCCGAGGTCCTCGCCGACCCCGACGTCGACGCCGTCTACGTCGCCACCGTGCACACCACCCACGCGCCACTGGCGATCGCCGCGCTGCGCGCGGGCAAGCACGTGCTGTGCGAGAAGCCGCTGGCGCCCAACCACGGCAGCGCCATGGCCGTGGTCGACGCCGCCCGCACCAGCGGCCGGGTGCTCGTGGAGGCGTACATGTACGCCTTCCACCCGCAGCAGCGCGCGCTGCTGGACCTGGTGCGCTCCGGCGAGGTCGGGCGCGTGCTGCACGTGGACGCCAGCTTCTCCTTCGCCGCGGGCTCCCCCACCGGCCGGCTGTTCGACGCCGACCTGGCCGGCGGCGGCATCCTCGACGTCGGTGGCTACCCCGTGACGATGGCGCGGGCCGTGGCGGGCGCGGCGCTGGGCCGCCCGGCGGTGCTGGCCGGGCTGCGCGGCTCGGGCACCGTGGGCGCCACGGGCGTGGACGAGTGGGCCGTGGCCGCGTTGGAGTTCGAGGGCGGGGTCACCGCCACCGTGCGCACCGGCGTGCGGCTGGCCGAACCGCCGGCGGTGGCCGTGCACGGCTCGGCCGGCTCGATCCACCTGGCCGACCCGTGGGCGATCGGCGGGCGCACCGAGCTCGTCGTGCGCCGCGTCGGCGAGCCCGAGCGGGTGCTGGCCTTCGACCCCGGCGCCGACGAGCACCTGCCCTACGCCGCCGAGGCGGCCGCGCTGGCGCACCTGGCGCAGCGGGCCGCGGCCGGCGAGGACGTCTCCGCCGGGGCGGCCGAGCACGGCCTGGAGGACAGCCTGGCCACCGCCGTCGCGCTGGACCGCTGGCGCGCCGCCGTCGGGGTGCGCTACCCGTTCGAGCGCGACACCGCCGACGTCCCCACCGTCTCGGGGCTGCCGCTGCGCGTGGCCGACCCGAACCCCATGCGCTACGGGCGCATCGAGGGCCTGGACAAGCCCCTCTCGCGCGTCGTCGTCGGGGTGGACAACCAGCCCGACCTCGCGCACGCCTCGGCGCTGTTCGACGCGTTCTGGGAGCTGGGCGGCACCACGTTCGACACCTCCTGGTGGTACGGGCAGGGCCGCTTCGAGAAGCTGCTGGGGCAGTGGCTGACCAACCGCGGCCTGCACCGCGAGGCCGTCGTGCTCGTCAAGGGCGGGCACACGCCCGAGTGCACCCCGCAGGGCATGACGTGGCAGCTGCTGGAGTCGCTGGAGAACCAGCAGAGCGAGAAGGCCGACGTCTACCTGCTGCACCGCGACAACCCCGACGTCCCGGTCGGCGAGTTCGTCGACGTCCTCAACGAGCACGCCGACGCCGGGCGGATCGGGGTGTTCGGCGTCTCGAACTGGACGAGGGAGCGCTTCGACGAGGCGAACGCCTGGGCCGCCGCGCACGGCAAGCGGGGCCTGTCGGTGCTGAGCAACCACTTCGGCCTGGCCGAGGCGCTCGACGTGCCGTGGGCGGGCTGCCAGCACGTCACCGACGCCGCCTCCAAGCGCTGGCTGGTCGAGCGGCAGGTGCCGCTGCTGCCGTGGAGCTCGCAGGCGCGGGGGTTCTTCGCCCGCGCCGACCCGGCCGACCGCTCCGACGCGGAGCTGGTGCGCTGCTACCACAGCGAGGCGAACTTCGAGCGCAAGCGCCGTGCGGAGAAGCTCGGCGCGGAGCTGGGGGTGCCGGCCACGGCGGTGGCGCTGGCGTACGTGCTGGCCCAGCCGTTCCCGACGTTCGCGCTGGTCGGCCCGCGCAGCGTCGCCGAGCTGCGCTCCTCCACGGCCGGGCTGGGCGTGGAGCTGGACGAGGCGCAGGTCGCCTGGCTGGACCTGCGCGAGGGCTGAGGGGGCGCCCGGCGCGGGCCGGGCAGCGAGGAGGGCCCCGGTGCGGGTGCACCGGGGCCCTCCCCGCGCCGGGGACCGGCCGGGCGTCAGCGGCGGGTCAGCGGCGGGTCAGGCCCAGCCCGCGCAGCGAGGCGCTGACCTCCTCGGGCCGCCAGCCCAGGCGGCCGTCGGTCCACGTCGGCTCCGGCAGCAGCCGGCGGCCGACGAGCTGGTGCAGGGTGGCCACGTCCACGTCGTAGCGGTGGCTGACCTGCAGCAGGGTGAGCTTGTCCATCGGTGCCTCTCCTCGCCCCGGCGCGCGGCGCCGGGCGTGCGGGCCCGCGGCCGGGCGGCCGGCGGGTCGGTGGTGGCCTGGCGCTCTCGGGCGGGACAGGCACTCCCAGCCTACCGGCGCAGCGCCCCGCCCCCGGCCTGCCGGCGGGCCCCGCCGCGCACGGGCGGAGCCGCCGCGGGCGCCCCCGCGGCCGCCCTGCCGGCCGCCCGGGGCGCCTCTCGGGCGCGGCGCGGAGCTGTGAGGGCACCGCACCGCCGGCGTGACGGGCGCGAAACCGCCGCGAAACACTCCTCCGCTGTCCTGGGCCCATGGCGCCCGAGACCACCGCCGACGCCTCCCCCGTCGAGCCCGCGACCCGCCCCGCGACCACGACCGCGGCCGCGGCCGCGGCCGCGGCCGTGGCAGGACCCGCGGTGGAGCCCGCCGCCGGGACCGTGCGGACCTCCTGCTCGTACTGCGGGGTGGGCTGCGGGATCGTGCTGCGGGTCGGCACCGACGCGGCCACCGGCCGGCGGGTGGTCCGGGGCGTCAGCGGCGACCGCGAGCACCCGGCCAACGCCGGGCGGCTGTGCACCAAGGGCGCCACGAGCGCGGAGTTCCTGCTGGCGCGCGGCCGCCTGGAGCACGCGCACGTGCGCCCGGCCCGGGGCGCGCCGCCGGTCCCCACCGGCGTGCGCGAGGCGGTGGCGCTGGTCGCCCGGCGCCTGCGCGCGATCGTCGAGGAGCACGGCCCCGACGCGGTCGCCCTGTACGTCTCCGGCCAGATGTCGCTGGAGGCGCAGTACCTGGCGACCAAGCTCGCCAAGGGGTACCTGCGCACCCGCTACCTGGAGTCGAACTCGCGGCTGTGCATGGCCAGCGCCGGCACCGGCTACAAGACGTCCCTGGGCGCCGACGGCCCGCCCGGTTCCTACGACGACTTCGACCACGCCGACGTCTTCCTCGTCACCGGCGCGAACATGGCCGACTGCCACCCGGTCCTCTTCCTGCGGATGGCCGACCGGCTCAAGGCCGGCGCCAGGCTGATCGTGGTGGACCCGCGCCGCACCGCCACCGCCGAGCGCGCCGACCTGTTCCTGCAGATCCGCCCCGGCACCGACCTGGCGCTGCTCAACGGCCTGCTGCACCTGATCGTCGAGGCCGGGCACGTGGACGAGGCGTTCGTCGAGAGCTGCACCGACGGCTGGGAGGCCGTGGTGGAGATGCTCGCCGACTACTCCCCCGCCGCGGTCAGCGCGATCACCGGCCTGGCCGAGGAGGACCTGCGCACCGCCGCCCGCTGGATCGGCGAGGCCGGGGAGTGGATGTCGTGCTGGACGATGGGGCTGAACCAGAGCACCCACGGCACCTGGAACACCAACGCCCTGTGCAACCTGCACCTGGCCACCGGCGCCATCGGCCGGCGCGGCAGCGGGCCGTTCTCCCTGACCGGCCAGCCCAACGCGATGGGCGGGCGCGAGATGGGCTACATGGGCCCGGGCCTGCCCGGGCAGCGCTCGGTCCTCGCCGAGGAGGACCGCGCCTTCGTCGAGGACGCCTGGGGCGTGCCGCGCGGCACGATCCGCACCGACGCGTGCTCCGGCACGATCGACATGTTCGAGCGCATGGCGGCCGGGGAGGTCAAGGCCTGCTGGGTGATCTGCACGAACCCGGTCGCCTCGGTGGCCAACCGCAGCACCGTGGTGGAGGGCCTGCGGGCCGCGGAACTGGTCGTGTGCCAGGACGCGTTCGCCGAGACCGAGACCACCGCGCACGCCGACGTGCTGCTGCCGGCGGCGCTGTGGGCGGAGTCCACCTACGTCACCGTCAACTCCGAGCGCACGCTGACGCTGCTGCCGCAGGCCGTGGACGCGCCCGGCGAGGCGCTGCCGGACTGGCGGCTCATCGCCCTGGTCGCCGCCGAGCTGGGGTACGGCGAGGCGTTCGCGCACACCTCCTCCGAGGAGGTGTTCGAGGAGCTGCGCCGCTTCGCCAACCCCGCCACGGGCTACGACCTGCGCGGCATCGACTACGCCAAGCTGCGCGGCGGCCCGGCGCAGTGGCCCAGCCCGCCCGGCGACGAGGGCCGGCGCAACCCCGTGCGCTACCGCGAGGGCGACGGGTTCCGCTTCGCCACCGCGAACGGGCGCGCGCAGTTCCACGCCCGCCCGCACGTGGACCCCGCCGAGCTGCCCGACGACGAGCACCCCTTCGTCCTGACGACCGGCCGGGTGCAGCACCAGTGGCACACCCTCACCAAGACGGGCAAGGTCGCCAAGCTCAACAAGCTGGACCCCGGCCCGTTCCTGGAGCTGCACCCGGACGACGCGCGCGCCCTGGGCGCCGCGGAGGGCGACCTGGTCGAGGTGGTCTCCCGGCGCGGGCGCGCCGTGCTGCCGGCGCGCCCCAGCGACCGGGTGCGCCCGGGGAACTGCTTCGCGCCCTTCCACTGGAGCGACACCCACGGCGAGGACCTGGCCGTCAACGCCGTCACCAGCGACGCGGTGGACGCGGTGTCCTTCCAGCCGGAGCTGAAGTTCACCGCCGTGCGCCTGGCGCGGGTGGGGCCGCGCCCCGCCGCGTCCACCGCCGGTTCCGTGCCCGCGGGTTCCGCGGACGCGGCGGCGGGGCTGCTGGAGCCGGCCGGGCCGCCGGCGCTGGACGAGCTGCAGCGCACCTACCTCGACGGCCTGCTGTGGGGGCGCCGGCAGCCCGGCGGCACCGGGGTGCCCGTGCTGCCGCCGTCCGCGCCGTTCGAGCCGCGCACCCGCGCCTGGGTGGACGGGCTGCTGGCCGGGCTGTTCTCCCGCACCGCCGAGGCGCCCGCCGGGGAGCGGGCGGGAGCGGCCCGGGGAGGCGCCCGGCGGGTGACCGTGCTGTGGGGCTCGCAGACCGGCGGCGCCGAGGAGCGCGCCGCCGGCTTCGCCGAGCGACTGCGCGCCGACGGGTACGAGGTGGACCTGCGCGGCATGGAGCGGGCCGACCCGGCGGGCCTGGCCGCGGCGGGCACCGTCCTCGTGGTCACCAGCACCTTCGGCGACGGCGACGCCCCCGACAACGGCGCCGCGCTGTGGTCCGCGCTCAGCGCGCCCGACGCGCCCGCGCTGGGCTCCACGCGCTTCGCGGTGCTGGCCATGGGCGACTCCAGCTACGACGACTTCTGCGGCCACGGCCGCCGCCTCGACGCGCGCCTGGCGGAGCTGGGGGCGAGCCGCATCGCCGAGCGCGCCGACTGCGAACCGGGCGAGGACGACAAGGCGCTCACCTGGTTCCAGCGGGTGCTCGAGCGCCTCGGCGAGCCCGCACCGGGCGGCGGGAGCGCACCGGGCGGCGAGGCCGGGAGCGGGCCCGGTGCGGTGCCCGCCCCGCGCACCGCGCGCGACAGCCCGCCCTCGCCGCGCCCGGCGCAGCGCGGCACCCGCGCCGCCCCGGTGCCCGCGCCCCTGGTGCGCAACGAGCGCCTGACCGGCGAGGGCTCGGGCAAGGACGTGCGCCGCTTCGGCTTCGCGCTCGCCGAGGGCGTCACCTACCGCGCCGGGGACTCCCTGGGGGTGTGGCCCGTCAACGACGAGGAGGAGGTGCGGGCCTTCCTGGCCGCGAGCGGGCTGCCCGCCGACGGCACGGTGCGCCTGGACGGCGCCGGGGAGACGAGCTGGCGCGAGGCCGCCCGCCGGCACCTGGACCTGCGCCGGGCCAGGCCGGAGCTGCTGCGCCTGCTGGCCGCGCGCACGCGCGGCGGAGAGCTGGCGGGGCTGCTGGCCGCCGAACGCGCCGCGGAGCTGCGCTCCTGGCTGCGCGGGCGCACCGTGGCCGACGTGCTGGCCCGCTTCCCGGCCCGTGCCGACGGCGAGGAGTGGCAGGCGGTGCTGGGGCGGCTGCAGCCGCGGCAGTACTCGATCTCCTCCTCGCCGCTGGTGGACCCGCACGAGGTGCAGCTGACGGTGAGCGTGGTGCGCTACGAGCTCGACGGCCGCGCCCGCGCGGGGCTGTGCTCGTCCTACCTGGCCGACCGCTGCGCGGCGGGCGAGGCGGTGCCGGTGTTCGTGCAGCCCTCGGCGCACTTCCGCCCGCCGGCCGACCCGGACGCGCCGGTGGTCATGGTGGGGCCGGGCACGGGCGTGGCACCGTTCCGCGCGTTCCTGCACGAGCGGCGGGCGCTGGGGCACACCGGCCGCAACTGGCTCTTCTTCGGCGAGCGGCGCTCGGCCACCGACTACTACTACCGCGAGGAGCTGGAGGCGATGCGCGCCGACGGCTTCCTCACCCGCCTGTCGCTGGCCTTCTCCCGCGACCAGGACGAGAAGGTCTACGTGCAGGACCGGATGCTCCAGCACGGCGAGCAGCTGTGGGCCTGGCTGCAGGAGGGGGCCTCGCTGTACGTGTGCGGGGACGCCTCGCGCATGGCCCGCGACGTCGACGCCGCGCTGCGGCGTGTCGCGGAGGTGCACGGCGGCATGGACGAGCAGGAGGCCGCCGAGCACGTGGCCCGCCTGGCCGCGGACAGGCGCTACCTGCGCGACGTCTACTGACCCTGCCCGCCGGGCCGCCCGGCCCGCCGCCGCCGCCCGGCCCGGCCGCCCCTCACAGCCGGGCCGGGCCGGGGTGAGGACAACGTGTCGTCGGTGAAACACGACGGAACGGGCGCGGTAACACGCCCGCCGTAGCGTTCCGGTCACGGCAGCGCCCCGGCGCGCCGGCACCGCTTCCCGACCGTGCCCCGCCCGCACCGACCGAGGAGTCGACCGATGGCCGTCACCGAGGAGCGCGACCCCGCGCTCGGCACCGTCCCCCGCCCGCGCCCGGGCCGCTGGGTCGACCACTACGACCCCGAGGACCGCGAGCAGTGGGAGAGCACGGGCCGCGCCGCCGCCCGGCGCAACCTGTGGCTGTCGATCTTCGCGGAGTTCCTCGGCTTCTCCGTCTGGCAGCTGTGGACGATCGTCACCCCGTCGCTGAACAGCGCCGGCTTCTCCCTCAGCGCCGACCAGATGTTCTGGCTCATCGCGGTCCCGAACCTCGTCGGCGCCACCCTGCGCTTCCCGTACACCTTCGCCGTGCCGCGCTTCGGCGGGCGCAACTGGACGATCGTCTCGGCGCTGCTGCTGATCGTGCCGTGCGCGGGCCTGGCGGTCGTCGTGCAGAACCCGGACACGCCGTTCTGGCTCATGGTGCTGGTGGCCGCGACCGCCGGCGTCGGCGGCGGCAACTTCGCCAGCAGCATGGCCAACATCTCCTTCTTCTTCCCCGAGCGGGAGAAGGGCGCCGCCCTGGGCCTGAACGCCGCCGGCGGCAACCTCGGCGTCGCCGTCGTGCAGCTGGTGGTCCCGATCGTCGTCGTCATCGGCGGCGGGCTGGCGCTGGAGCGCGCCGGGCTGGTCGTCATCCCGCTGGCGGTGCTGGCGGCGGTGCTGGCGTGGCGGTCCATGGACAACCTCTCCGCCGCCAAGGCCGACTTCGCCGGCTACGCCGCCGCGGTGCGCAACAAGCACACCTGGGTCATCTCCTTCCTCTACATCGGCACCTTCGGCTCGTTCATCGGCTACGCCGGTGTCTTCCCCACCCTCATCAAGAACGAGTTCCCGCAGGTCAGCTTCGACTGGGGCTTCATCGGGCTGCCCACGGTGCCGCTGACGCTGGCCTTCACCGGCGCGCTCGTCGGGTCGATGGCCCGCCCCTACGGCGGGCGCCTGTCGGACCGGCTCTCCGGCGCCAGCGTCAGCATCGGCGCCTACGCCGTCATGGCGCTGGGCGCCCTGGGGGCGATCGCCGCGCTGCGCTCCGGCAGCTTCGCGCTGTTCTTCGGCAGCTTCCTGGTGCTGTTCGTCGCCAGCGGGATGGGCAACGGCTCGATCTACCGGATGATCCCGGCCGTCTTCCGCGCCGGCCTGACCCCCGGCGACGGCGCCGGGCTGGTCCTGGCCAAGCGGGAGGCCGCCGCCTGCATCGGCATCGCCGCCGGCGTCGGCGCCTACGGCGGGTTCATCATCCCGCGCGTGTTCGCCACCTCCATGACGAGCACCGGCTCGCTGGTGCCCGCCCTGGTCGGCTTCATCGGCTTCTACGCCGTGTGCGCCGCCGTCACCGCCGCCGTGTACGTGCGCGGCCGCGCCACCCGCTTCGCCGGCACCGCCATCTGACACCGCCACCTGACACCGCCGCCAGGTACCGCCACACGCCACCCGGCACCCCCACCCGGACCGCACCGACCGGACCCCCAGGAGGACCCCCGTGAGCTCGACCCCCCGCTTCCTGCAGGGCGCCTTCCCGTTCACCGGGGAGGGGCTGGAGAAGCCCACCCCCGTGGAGGGGCTGCCCTCGCGCACCGTGCCGGACGGCGTGCGCGCCCAGCCCGTCTACCTGCGCGCGGGCAACTCCACCGACGAGCTCATCAGCGTGGTGCTGCTGCGCGACGGGGTGGCGATGCGCTGGTTCCCCGTGGGGGCACGCTCGTCGGTGCACGTGCCGCTGCGCATCGTGGAGGACGTCGAGGCGCCCGCCGTGCTGGAGCTGCGCGTCGCGGCGCCGGAGGGCGTCAGCGGCACCGTCGTCGTCGACTTCGGCCTGGTGGAGGTCTGATCCCCGTGACCGCGACCACCACCCGCACCGGCGGCGTCCCGCACCAGCGCGCGCCCAGGCGCCGCCTCGTCGTCGTGGGCAACGGCATGGCCGGGGCCCGCGCCGTGGAGGAGGTCCTCGAGCGCGGCGGCGCCGAGCAGTTCGACGTCACCGTCTTCGGGGCCGAGCCGTACGGCAACTACAACCGGATCATGCTCTCGCACGTGCTGACCGGCGAGCAGGAGGAGGACTCGATCTTCCTGAACTCCCTGCCCTGGTACACCGAGAACGGCGTCGACCTGCGCGCCGGCGTCGCCGTCACCCGCGTGGACACCTTCGCCAAGGTCGTCCACGACGCGCAGGGCGGCACCACGCCGTACGACGTCCTCGTCATCGCCACCGGCTCCTCGCCGTTCTTCCCCGCGATGGAGGGACTGCGCCGCGAGGACGGCTCGGTGCTGGAGGGGGTGTTCGGGTTCCGCACCCTGGACGACACCCGGGCGCTGCTGGCCGCCGCCCGCGAGCACCGCCGCGCCGTCGTCATCGGCGGCGGGCTGCTGGGCCTGGAGGCCGCGCACGGGCTGGCCACCCACGGCCTGCACGTCGACCTCGTGCACTCCCCCAAGCACCTGATGAACCAGCAGCTGGGCCCGGAGGCCGGGCGGGTGCTGCGCCGGGTCGTGGAGGGCCTGGGCATCGCGGTGCACACCGGGGTGCGCACGAAGGGCGTGCGCGGCACCGAGCGCGTCACCGGCGTGGAACTGCCCGACGGGCGCGTCCTGGACGCCGACCTCGTCGTGGTCGCCGCGGGGATCCGCCCCAACACCGAGGTGGCCCTGCGCTCCGGCCTGGACGTCGAGCGCGGCATCGTCGTGGACGACCGGATGCGCGTCGAGGGCGGCGGCGACGACGTCTACGCCGTCGGCGAGTGCGTGCAGCACCGCGGGCAGACCTACGGCCTGGTCGCCCCGCTGTGGGAGCAGGCCGCCGTCCTGGCCGACCACCTCACCGGCACCGACCCCGACGCGCAGTACCACGGCTCGCGCACCGCCACCAAGCTCAAGGTGGCCGGCGTCGACCTCGTGCAGATGGGCCTGCCGGGCCCGGAGGACGACGACGACGAGTTCGTGGTCTTCTCCGAGCCGCACCGCGGGGTCTACCTCAACGTCGTCGTCCGCGACGACCGCCTGGTGGGCGCCACCCTGCTGGGCGACGTGCGCAAGACCGCGTTCCTGCAGCAGGCGTTCGACCGGCACCTGCCGCTGCCGCAGGAGCGGATGTCGCTGCTGTTCGACCTGGGCACCCCCGCGCAGGAGGTGGGCGTCGCCGAGCTCGACGACCACGCGCAGGTGTGCAGCTGCAACGGCGTCACCAAGGGCGCGATCGTGCGGGCCGTGCAGGACGGGGCCACGTCGCTGGGCGCGGTGATGGGCAGCACGAGGGCCGCCAAGGGCTGCGGCTCCTGCAAGTCCGTCGTGGAGCAGATCACCGAGTGGGCCGCCGGCGGGGACCTCACCGTCGACGAGTCCGCGAACTGGTACGTGCCCGGCGTGCCGATGGCCAAGCCGGAGCTCATGGCCGCGATCCGCGAGCGGGGCCTGCGCTCCGTCTCGGCGGTGTTCCGCGAACTGGCCCCCGGCGGGGCCGAGGACGCCAAGTCCAAGATGGGCCTGACCTCGCTGCTGCGCATGATGTGGCCCGAGGGCATCGAGGAGGAGCGCGACGGCCGCTTCATCAACGACCGCGTGCACGCCAACATCCAGCGCGACGGCACCTTCTCCGTCGTGCCGCAGATGAAGGGCGGGGTCACCACCCCCGAGCAGCTGCGCAAGATCGCCGACGTGGCCGACAAGTACCGCGTCGGCCTGGTCAAGGTCACCGGCGGGCAGCGCCTGGACCTGCTGGGCGTGAAGAAGGAGGACCTGCCCAAGGTGTGGAAGGACCTGGGGATGCCCTCCGGCTACGCCTACGGCAAGAGCGTGCGCACCGTGAAGACCTGCGTGGGCACCGACTTCTGCCGCTTCGGCCTGGGCGACTCCACCAAGCTCGGCATCGACATGGAGACCCGCTTCCAGGGCATCGAGACCCCCGCCAAGCTCAAGCTCGGCGTGGTCGGCTGCCCGCGCAACTGCGCCGAGGCCTACGTCAAGGACATCGGCGTGGTCGCGATCGGCTCCGGCAGGTGGGAGGTCCACGTCGGCGGCGCCGCCGGCGCCTCGGTGCGCAAGGCGGACCTGCTGGCCACCGTGGACTCCCCCGCGGAGGTGCTCACCCTGACCGGGCGGTTCATCCAGTTCTACCGCGAGTGGGGGAACTGGCTGGAGCGCACGTACGAGTTCGTGCCACGGTTGGGCATCGAGCGGGTGCGCGCCGTCCTCGTCGAGGACAGCGACGGCATGGCGGAGGGGCTGGACGAGCGCATGCAGGCCACCGTCGACAACTACCGCGACCCCTGGCAGGAGGGCGAGCAGCCCGTCACGCCCGGGCAGTTCCGCCCCTCCCTGCCGCTGGTGGACCTGCCGCTGGTGCCGCGCCGCCCCGCCGGCGCCCCCGGCGGCCTGGCCCCCGACGTCCACGCGAACTCGAACGCCGTCCCCACCACCGCGGAGGTGCCCCGGTGACCACGACCCGCACCCGCCACGACGTGTGCCCCGTGGCCGACCTGCCCGTCGGGGAGGGCCGCACCTACGTCGTCGACGGCGAGCAGGTGGCGCTGTTCCGGCACCGCAGCGGGCGCGTCAGCGCCGTGCAGGCCGCCTGCCCGCACGCCGGCGGCCCGCTGGCCGACGGGCAGGTCGACGAGCGCGTCGTGGTGTGCCCGCTGCACCTGAACGCCTTCGACCTCGCCACGGGCGAGTCCACCACCGGCCAGGCGCCCATCGCGGTGCACCCGTGCTCGGTCGGCGACGACGGCCGCGTGAGCGTGGAGCTGTGAGCGGCGGCGGGCGGGTGGGCTACCCGCTGCACCTGGACCTGGCCGGCCGCCGCGTCCTCGTCGCCGGCGGCGGGCCCGTCGCCGCCCGCCGCGCCGGCGACCTGGTCGCCGCCGGCGCCGACGTGCACGTCGTGGCGCCCGCCGTGTGCGAGGACCTGCGCGACCTGCTGCCGGCGCTGACCTGGCACGAGCGCGAGGCGCTGGCCGGCGACGTGGAGGGCGCGTGGCTGGTGCACACCGCCACCGGCGACCGCGCCACCGACGACGCGCTGGCCGCGGCCGCCGAGGAGCGGCGCACCTGGTGCGTGCGCGCCGACGACGCCGCCGCCTCCGCCGCCTGGACCCCGGCCGTGGTGCGCCGCGAGGTCGCCGGCGGCACCGTCACCGCCTCGGTGACCGTCTCCGTCTCCGCCGGGCGCGACCCGCGGCGGGCGCGGGCGCTGAAGGAGGCCCTGGGCCGCTGGCTGGACGGCGCGGGCGGCGCGGCCCCCCTGCGCGGCGGACCCGGCGAGCGGGGCGGGCGCGCCGGGCGCCCCGGGCGCGTCACCCTCGTCGGCGGCGGCCCGGGCGAGGTGGACCTGCTGACCCTGCGCGGGCGCCGGCGCCTGGCCGAGGCCGACCTCGTCGTCGTCGACCGCCTGGCGCCCACCGCGGTGCTGGCCGAGCTCGGCGAGGACGTCGAGGTCGTCGACGTCGGCAAGACGCCCGACCACCACCCCGTGCCGCAGGAGGCGATCAACCGCCTGCTCGTGGAGGCCGCCCGCACCGGCCGGCACGTGGTGCGCCTGAAGGGCGGGGACGGCTACGTCCTGGGCCGCGGCGGCGAGGAGGTCCTGGCCTGCCGCGAGGCCGGCGTGGAGGTGGAGGTGGTGCCCGGCGTCACCAGCGCGTTCGCGGTGCCCGCCGCCGCCGGCATCCCCGTCACCCACCGCGGCCTGGCCCGCTCCGTCACCGTCGTCACCGGCCACGACGTCGGCGAGCCCGGGGCGCTGGCGCCGCTGGCCGCGCTGGAGGGCACCCTCGTGGTGCTCATGGGCGTGTCCACGCTGCCGCAGCTCGCCGCGGGCCTGATCGCCCACGGCAAGGACCCCGCCACGCCCGTCGCCGTCGTGGAGGACGGCTGGTCACCGCGCCAGCGCACCACCACCGCACCGCTGGAGCGCATCGCGGCCGTCGCCGCCGAGCGCGGCGTGCGCGCGCCCGCCGTGGTCGTCGTGGGGGCGGTCGCCGACCTGGCCGCCACCGTCGGCGAGGTCGCCTCCGCGCGCCCGTCCGGGACCGCCGCCGGGGCCGGGCTCGTGGCGCCGCCGGGCGCGGTCGCCTACTGTCCCGGAGCGTGAACGAGATGCCGGCCGAGGCGCCCGCGCCCCCGACCCCGCCGGCCCCCGCAGCCCCCGCCGCCGCGGCGGCCCAGCTGCACGGGGTGGTCGTCGGCGTCACCAGCGACCGCCGCTCCGACGACATGATCGCCACCTTCACCCGCAAGGGCGCCCGCGTCGTGCACGCCCCGACGATGCGCATCGTGCCGCTCACCGAGGACGAGCAGCTCCTGGCCGACACCCGCGACGTCATCGCCGACCCGCCCGACGACGTCCTGGTCACCACCGGCATCGGCCTGCGCGGCTGGGTGGAGGCCGCCGACGCCGCCGGGCTGGCCGACGACCTGCTGGCCACCTTCTCCCGCGCCCGCCTGCTGGCCCGCGGACCCAAGGCCACCGGCGTCATCCGCGCCAACGGGCTGCGCGAGGCGTGGTCGGCCGCCTCCGAGCAGACCGCCGAGGCCGTCTCCCGCCTCGTCGAGGAGGGCGTGGCCGGGCGCTCCGTCGTCGTGCAGCTGCACGGCGCCGCCGACGAGCACCAGCTGGCCCCCCTCGTGGCCGCCGGCGCCCGGGTGCGCGGGGTGGCCGTGTACCGCTGGCTGCCGCCGCCGGACCCCGAGGCCGTGCAGCGCCTCGTGGACCTCGTCGCCGCCCGCCGCCTGGACGCGGTGACGTTCACCAGCGCGCCGGGGGCGGTGGCCCTGCTCGACGCGGCCGACGCCGCCGGCCGGCGCGGGGACGTCGTGCGCGCCTTCGCCGACGGCGTGGTCGCCTGCGCCGTCGGCGACGTCACCGCCGAGCCGCTGCGCGCGGCGGGCGTGGAACCGCTGGTGCCCGACCGCTGGCGGCTGGGGGCGCTGCTGCGCACCCTCACCGAGCACCTGGCCGCGAACCCGCTGGACCGCGTGCCCACCGCGCACGGCGAGCTGGTGCTGCGCGCGCAGGCCGCCGTGCTCGACGGGCGGGTGCTGGACCTGGCGCCCGGCCCCCTGGCGGTGCTGCGCCGCCTGGCGCGCGCCCGCGGCGCGGTCGTCACCCGCGAGGAGCTGCTCGCCGAACTGCCCGGCGCGCAGGACGCCCACGCCGTGGAGGTGACCGTCGCGCGCCTGCGCGCCGGGCTGCCCACCGGCGACCTCGTGCGCACCCTGGTCAAGCGCGGCTACCGGCTCGACGTCCTGGAGGGACCGTGAACGACCACCCCGTCCTCGTCGCCTGCTCGCACGGCACCCGCTCGGAGGCCGGGCGGCGCACCGTGGACGCCCTGCGCGCCGCCGTGGCCGCCGCGCGCCCCGACCTCGAGGTGCGCGCCGCGCACGTCGACGTGCACGGCCCCGAGCTGCCCGAGGTCGTCGGCGAGCTGACCGCCGCCGGCCGGCGCGCCGTCGTCGTGCCGCTGCTGCTCTCCAGCGGGTACCACGTGCGCGTCGACATCGCCGAGGCCGTCGCCGCCAGCGGGGGCCTGGCGGTGCCCGCCGCCGCCCTCGGGCCCGGCCCGGAGGTCACCGACGTGGTGCTGCAGCGCCTGGGCGAGGCGCTGGGCGAGGACCCCGCCGGCTTCGACGGCGCCGTGGTGCTGGCCGCGGCCGGCTCCTCCGACGCCGTCGCGCAGGCCGACGTGCGCGCCGCGGCGGACCTGCTCGCCGCCCGCCTGCGCGCGCCGGTGACCTGCGGGTTCCTCTCGGCGCAGGAGCCGTCGGTGACCGGGGCGGTGGCCGCGGCCCGCCGCGCCGACGCCGCGCGGGTGGCGGTCGCCGGGTACCTGCTGGCGCCGGGGGTGTTCTCCCAGCGCCTGGCCGCCGCGGGCGCCGACGCGGTCGCCGAGCCGATGGGCCCGCACCCGCTGCTGGTGGACCTGGTGGTGCGCCGCTACGAGGCCGCCGCGCTCGCCGCGGCGACCTGAGCGGCCCCGGCGGGGCCCGTCGGGGCCCGTCGGGGCCCGTCGGGGCCCGTCGGGGTCCGGGCGCGGCACCGGCGCGCGCCGGGCACCGCTCGCGCGCGACGATCGGCCGGTGAGCACACCGTCCCCCGCGCGCACCGCCACGGCCTCGCGCGCCTGGCACGCCGCCCTCGCGCTCGTCGTCGGCGCCGCCCTCGCCCTGCAGGTGGTCCTGCTGCTGCGCGGCGGCGCGGACGCGGGCCCCGCCCTCGTGCGGCTGTTCAGCTTCTTCACCATCCAGAGCAACGTCCTCGTGCTGGCCGCCGCCCTGAGCCTGGCGCTGCGCCCGGACCGCGACGGCCCCGGCTGGCGCGTGCTGCGCCTGGACGCCCTGCTGGGCATCACCATCACCGGGGTCGTCTACGCCACCGTCCTGGCGCCGGGCGTGCGGCTGTCGGGGGTCGACTGGTGGATCAACACCGCCGTGCACTACGTCTCCCCCGTGGCCGCGGTGCTCGGCTGGCTGCTGTTCGGCCCGCGCCCGCGGCTGGACCGGCGCACGGTGCTGCTGGCCTTCGCGTGGCCGCTGGCCTGGATCGCCTGGACGTTCGCGCACGGCGCCGCGACCGGCTGGTACCCGTACGGGTTCCTCGACGCCGGGGCGATCGGGCTGCCCGCGGCGCTGGCGGGCACCGGCGTCGTCCTGGCCGGCGGGGTCGTCGTCGCGCTCGTGCTGCGGGTGCTGGAGCCGCGCCTGCCGCCCTCGCCGCGCCGCTGAGCCACCGCAGCGGGCAGGGTCGCGGGGGCGGCGGGGCGCCGCGCTCGCGCGGCGGAGCGGAGCGGAGCGGCAGGATGGGGCGGTGAGCTGCGAACCGCTGGCGGGACCGCTGGACCTGCTGGGCCGGCACCGCGACGACCCGGTGCTGCTGGCCTTCCTGGCCCCCTCCCGCGCGCTGGACTGGTCCGAGGTCGAGGGGGCCACGCACGCCGAGGCGCCGGACCTGGGCGTCGAGCTGGTGCTGGGCGGGGACGGGGCGGTCTCCGACGTGATGCTGCACGGCCCCGGCGTGCTCGGCGTCGAGGCGTACGCCGGGGACCTGCCGGAGGGGCTGCGCTTCGCGATGGGCCGCGAGCAGGTGCGGGCGCTGCTGGGCGCCCCCTCCCGCAGCGCGGAGCTGGGGGTGCTGCCCGTCCTGGGGCTGCACCCGGCCTGGGACCGCTACGAGCGGGACGGGCACCGGCTGCACGTGCAGTACGCCTTCGACCTCGACGGCGTCCGGCGCGTCTCCCTCGCCCTGCCCCGGGGCGCGTGAGGCACCGGGCGCGCCGGCTCAGCGCACGACGTTGAGCCAGTCCCGCCCCGCCAGCCGCCGGCGCACCTGCTCGCGCACCAGCCGGACCATGCGCGGGCGGAAGGCGGTGCTGTTGCCGCCCACGTGCGGGGTGACGAGCACCCCCGGCGCCGACCACAGCTCGTGCCCGGCCGGCAGCGGCTCGGGGTCGGTGACGTCCAGCGCGGCGCGCAGCCGCCCGGCGCGCAGCTCCGCGAGCAGGGCGGCGGTGTCCACCACCGGCCCGCGCGCGACGTTGACGAGCAGCGCCCCGTCCGGCATCGCCGCCAGGAAGGCGGCGTCCACCAGGCCGCGGGTGGCGTCGGTGAGCGGGCAGGCCAGCACCACGACGTCGTGCCCGGGCAGCAGGTGCGCCAGGTCCTGCGGGCCGTGCACGCGCACGCCGTCCTGCTCGCGCGCCCGCGAGCCCACGACGCTGAGGGACACCTCGAACGGCGCCAGCCGCGCCGCCACCGCGCGCCCCACCCCGCCGTACCCGACGAGCAGCACCCGCGAGTCCGCCAGCGCCGTGCGCCGGCCGGGGTTCCAGCGCTGCTCGCCCATGGCGCGCACGTCGTCGTCGAGCCCGCGCAGCCGGGCGATCACCAGGCCCACGGCGAGCTCGGCGGTGGAGGCCTCGTGCACGCCCGCGGCGTTGCACAGCACGATCCGCGGCGGCAGCTGCGCCGGCACCCCGTCGTAGCCGATGGTCATCAGCTGCACCGCCTCCACGGCCCCGCAGCGCGCCGCGCCGGACAGGTCCGGGGTGGCGACGTACGGCGGCACGACCAGGGTCGGCGCCGGGTCGGGCGGGTCGCCGGTGCCGTCCCACACGACGAGCTCGGCGCCCTCCAGCGGCCCGACGGCGCGGACCCACGACGGCGCGGGCAGGCTGACGACGAGGGGGGCGGCGCTCACGCCGGGCACGCTACCGGCGCACCTGGTGCGGGCCGGCGCGGCGCGGGTGACGATGGCCGCATGCGCGCGACGACGCCCCGCCGCCCCGCCCGCCGGCCCGCCGGCCGCGCGGCGGGCCCCCGCACCGCCGCCGCGCTGCTGGCGCTGGCGCTGACCGGCGCGTGCTCGGGCGCCCCGGCCGGCGAGGAGCCCGCCGCCTCGCCCGCGCCGGCGGGCACCCCGGCCCCCGCCGCGCCGCCGGCGCCCGCACCGGCGCCGCTGCCGCCGGACGCGGTCGCCGCGGCCGTGGGCAACCCCGGCGACCCGGTGGACCTCACCACCGGGCTGGACGTGCCGTGGGGGATGGCGGTGCTGCCCGACGGCACCGCCCTGATCACCCTGCGCGACGAGGCGCGCGTGGTGCGCACCGGGCCGGGGACCCTGACCCGGGTGGCCGCCACCGGCGAGGGCGGCACCGTCGCGGACGTGGTGCCCGGCGGGGAGGGCGGGCTGCTCGGGGTGGCGGTGTCCCCGTCGTTCGCCGAGGACGGGCAGGTCTTCCTGTACCTCACCGCCCGCGACGACAACCGCGTCGTGCGGTACACCTACGCCGCCGACCGGCTCAGCGACCCGCGTCCGGTGCTCACCGGCATCCCGAAGAACACCACCCACAACGGCGGCCGCCTGGCCTTCGGCCCCGACGGGATGCTCTACGTGGGCACCGGCGACGCGCAGGACAGGAGCGCCGCGCAGGACCCCCGCTCCCTGGGCGGCAAGGTCCTGCGCATCACCCCCGACGGGGCGGTCCCCCCGGACAACCCGTTCGCCGGTTCCCCGACGTGGTCGCTGGGGCACCGCAACCCCCAGGGCCTGGGCTGGGACTCCGCCGGCCGGCTCATCGCCGCCGAGTTCGGGCAGGACCGCTTCGACGAGCTGAACGTCATCCGCCCCGGCGGCAACTACGGCTGGCCGGAGGTCGAGGGCCCCGGCGACGGCGGGGGCCGCTTCGTGGCGCCGGTGCAGACGTGGACCACCGACGTGGCCTCCCCCAGCGGCCTGACCGTCACCCCGGACGCGGTGTACCTGGCGGCGCTGCGCGGCGAGCGGCTGTGGCGGGTTCCGCTGAACCCTGAGGGGCCCACCGGCACCCCCGACGAGTACCTCACCGGCGCGCTGGGACGGCTGCGCACCGTGGAGGTGGGCCCGGACGGCTCCCTGTGGGTGCTGACCTCGAACACCTTCCGCGGCGAGCCGCGCGCCGGCGACGACCGGCTCGTGAGCGTGCCGCTGCGCTGAGCGCCCCGCGGCGCCGGACCGCCCCGGTCGTCCCCGCTCGTCCCGGCCACCCCGGGTGCCGGGCGCGGTGCCTGCCCGTAGCGTGCGGGCTCCAGCCCGACCCGGAGGAACCCCGTGCCCCTGAACCCCGAGCTGCTCGCCCTGCTGCGCGCGCCGAGCACCTGCTACCTGGCCACGACCATGCCCGACGGCTCGCCGCAGCTGACCCAGACGTGGGTGGACACCGACGGCGAGCACGTCCTGATCAACACCGTGCAGGGCTTCCAGAAGCTGCGCAACGTCGAGCGCGACCCCCGCGTGTCCCTGGCCGTGTCCGACCCGGCGAACCCCTCGCGCTACGTCGAGGTGCGCGGGCAGGTGGTGGCCAGCACCACCGAGGGCGGCGCCGAGCACATCGAGGCGCTCTCGCGCAGGTACACCGGCGGCCCGTACGCCTGGTACGGCGGCCGCGACCAGGTGCGGGTGGTCCTGACGATCGCCGTCGAGCGCACCCACGCCCAGGGCTGAGGCGCCGCGCCCCCGGGGCACGCGGCCCGGGGGCGCGGGGAGCCCGTCAGCGGGGTGCCCGTCAGCGGGGTGCCCGTCAGCGGTTCACCAGGAGCTCTCCCCCGGCGGCAGCACCGGAAGCTCCGGCACGACGCTGTGCGGCCACGTCGCGAACACCGTCATCAGGGCGCGCGCCACGGTGGCCGGGTCCTGCAGCTTGGTCAGGTCCGCGTCGGGGAAGCGGTCGGTGACGAAGGGGGTGGCCATGCCGCCCGGGATGAGCCCGGTGACGCCCACGCCGATCGAGCCGTGGCGCTGCTTGCAGTCGCGCTGGGCCTCCTTGAACAGCGCGGTGGTGTAGGCCCGCAGGCCGTGCTTGCTGGCCGCGTACGCCGAGGCCTCCGTCCACACCCGCCGCGCCGCCGTGGACAGGGTGTTCACCACGTAGCCGTGGTTGCGCTCCAGCATCGCCGGGTAGGTGTTCGCCACCAGGTACATCGGGCCGAGCAGGTTCGTGGCCACGACCCGCTGCGCCTGCTCGGGCGTCTGGTGCTCGATCGGGGTGCACACGTCGAAGCCGGCGTTGTTGACCAGCACGTCCACGGGCCCGTCCTGCTCGCGCACCGAGGCGACGGCGGCCTGCACGGCCAGCGGGTCGCCCACGTCCAGCGGCAGCGGGGCGGCGCTGCCGCCGTCCTCGGCGATCGCGGCGACGGTGCGCTCGGCCGCCTCGGCCCGCACGTCGCTGACCCACACCCTCGCGCCGGCCGCGGCCAGCTCCCGCGCGATCGCGGCGCCGAGCCCGCTGCCCGCACCGGTGACGAGCGCCACCTCACCCTTCAGCTCCATGGCCACGAACCTAGGGGGGCGCCGGGGCGCGGGCGAGCGGACCCGCCGCGGGCGCGCCGCTGGGTAGCCTGCGGTGCCCAGCGCCGTCCCCCGCCCGAGGAGCCCCGTGGTCCCGTCCGAGCCCCGCGCCCGCCGGCGCCCCGGCGGCCCGGGCCGCTGGTGGGCGGCGGCCGGGGTGCGGGTGCGCTCGACGGTGGCGGCGGTGCTGGTGCTGGCGCTGCTCGCCGCGGCGGGCGGCACCGCGGGCCTGCTGGTGCTGCGCTCCTCGCTGCACAACACGCTGGCGACCTCGGCGCTGGTGCAGGCGCGGCTGGTGCGGGTGTCCGTGGAGCGCGGCGCCCTGGACGGCACCGACGCCTCGGCCGTGGAGCGCCTGCGCGCCGTGGTCGGCACCGACAGCGACCGCGGCACCCACGTGCAGGTCGTCACCGGCGAGGGCCGGGTGGCCGCGGCCAGCTACGCGCTGCGCGACCTGCCGGCGCTCTCGCGCCGGCTGCCGCCGGTGGCCGAGACGGACGTGCGCGAGCGCGCGCTGCCGGTGCTGGGCACGGGCGCGGACGGGGAGCGCTGGCTGGTCGCGGTCCTGGGCGCCGACGCCGGCGGGCAGCGCTACGCCGTGGTCGTCGCGGAGAGCACCGCGGCCGTGGACCGCGGCCTGCGCACCGCGACCGGCCTGGTGGTCGCGGGCGCCCTGGTGCTGCTGGTGGCCGTCGGGGTGGCGACCTGGGTGTTCGTGGGCCGCTCGCTGCGGCCGGTGGAGGCGATCCGGCGCACCGTGGACGGGATCTCCTCCACCGACCTGGACGGGCGGGTGCCCGTGCCGCCGGGCGACGACGAGGTGGCGCGGCTGGCGCGGACGATGAACGCGATGCTGGCGCGGCTGGCGACCTCCCAGCGCGCGCAGCGGCGCTTCGTCGCCGACGCCAGCCACGAGCTGCGCAGCCCGGTGGCGACGCTGCGCGCGGCCGCGGACGTGCAGCGCAGGCACCCGGGCAGCGCCGCGCCCGGGGAGTTCGCGGACCTGGTGCGCAGCGAGTCGGTGCGCCTGGAGCACCTGGTGGCCGACCTGCTGCTGCTGGCGCGCGCGGACGAGGGCGCGCTGGGCGCGGTGCGCACCGAGGTGGACCTGGACGAGCTGCTGGAGTCCGAGGCCGCGCGCCTGCGCGCCAGCGCGCGGGTGGCGGTGGCGGTGCGCACGGTGCCCGCGCGGGTGCTGGGCGACCCCGGCCAGCTGGCCCGGGTGGTGCGCAACCTCACCGACAACGCCGCCCGCCACGCCCGCGGGCGGGTGGAGCTGGGGGTGCGCCGCGAGGGCGGGGAGGCGGTGGTGGCGGTCGCCGACGACGGGCCCGGGGTGCCGGCCGACGAGCGCGAGCGGGTCTTCGACCGCTTCGTGCGCCTGCAGGACAGCCGCGACCGCGGCTCCGGCGGCACCGGCCTGGGCCTGGCGATCGTGGCGGGCGCGGTCGCCGCGCACGGCGGGCGGGTGCTCTGCGCGCAGCGCGAGCCGGGGCCGGGGGCGCTGTTCGAGGTGCGGCTGCCGCTGGCCGGCGACCCCGACGAGGACCCGGACGAGGACCTCGAGGGCGACGACCGCGGGGACGACCGCGGGGACGACCGCGGGGACGACCGCGGCGGCGGCCGCGGGCGCGCCGAGGGGGGCGGGGGCGCGGCGGGTCAGCCGCCGTCGGCGGCGAGCCGGTAGCCGGCGCCGCGCACGGTCTGGATGGCGGCCCGCCCGAACGGCACGTCGATCTTGCGGCGCAGGTAGCGCACGTACACCTCCACGACGTTGGGGTCGGTGTCGGCGTGCGGGTCCCACACCGCGTCGAGGATGTGCGCCTTGCTGACGACCTCGTCGCGGTGGCGCATGAGGTGGTGCAGCAGCGCGAACTCGCGGGCGGTCAGGGTGATCGGCTCCTCGCCGCGGTGCACGCGGCGGGTGGTGGGGTCCAGGCGCAGGTCCCCGGCGCGCAGCTCCACGGGCCGCTCGGGGGCGCCGCGGCGCACGAGGGCGTGCAGGCGGGCGACCAGGACGGGGAAGGAGAACGGCTTGGTGAGGAAGTCGTCGGCGCCCAGGTCCAGGGCGTCGACCTCGTCGTACTCGCCGTCCTTGGCGGTCAGCACCAGCACCGGCGTCCACACCCCGGCGGCGCGCAGGTCGCGGCAGACCTCGTAGCCGTTGCGCTGGGGCAGCATCAGGTCCAGCACGAGGACGTCGTAGGGCAGCTGGCGCGCGCGCCAGAAGCCCTCGCGGCCGTCGTGGGCGAGGTCCACGGAGAACCCCTCCTGCACCAGGCCCCGGCGCAGCGTCTGCGCCAGGGCGACCTCGTCCTCCACGACGAGCACCCTCACGCCGCCCTCCCCCGCCCGCGCCGTCCCACCACCGCAGCGTAGGCAGCGGCGGCGCCGCCCGGGCGGGCGGCGCCACCCGTCCGGGCGCTCAGGCCACCGCCGCCAGGGCCAGGCCGGCGGTGAGGGTGACGCCGGTGGTGGCGGCGCCGAGCACCAGGCCGCGGCGCGCGGAGGCGGCCACCAGCGGCGAGAAGCGCAGCGGCCCCTCCACCAGGCGCGCGGTGAGCAGCGCGGGCACCACCGCGGCCAGCTCGGCGGCCAGCATCGCCGCCCAGTGCGTGGTGCCCAGGACCTCGGCGGCGAAGACGACGGCGGGCACGTGCCACAGGTACCAGACGTACGACAGGCGCCCGGCGGCGCGCACGAGGGGCAGCGACAGCAGCTGCCCCACCGAGCCGCGCAGCACGCCGGTAGTGCCGGAGGCGATGACGGCGGCGGTGGCCAGGGTGGGCACGAGCGCGATCCAGCCCGGGTAGGGCAGGCGGGTGGCGAAGACGGCGCTGACGGCCAGGACGAGCGCGCCGGCCCAGCCGGCCAGGCGCAGCAGCGCCGCGCCGCGCCCGTCGGCGCAGCGGGCCGCGATCAGCGGGGCGGCCAGGGCGAGCAGGCCGCCCACGCCGAACTGCCAGGCGCGGGTGACGGTGCTCAGGTAGCCGAACAGGGACGCCTGCGGGGTGAGGACCGCCGAGGCGGCCAGCGACAGCGCGCTGAGCACCGCCAGGGCCAGCGCCAGGTCGCGGCGCAGCCGGGCGGGGCCGCCGGGCCGCAGCGCGTGCCGCCCGGTGCGTCCGGTGCGTCCGGCGCGGCGCGCGACGAGCAGGACCAGCAGCGGCCACAGCAGGTAGAACTGCTCCTCCACCGCCAGCGTCCAGTAGTGCTTCAGCGGGCTGTGGGCCACCTCCGGGTGCAGGGAGTGCACGTCGAAGGAGAGCAGCCACCAGTTCGCCACCTGCAGCCCGGCCGCGACCGCGTCGCGGGCCACGGCGGCCAGCCGCTCCGGCAGCAGGACGGCCACGCCCAGCAGCGTCAGCAGCAGCACCGCGGCGGCGCTGGGCAGGATGCGCCGGGCGCGGCGGGCGTAGAAGTCGCGCAGCGAGACGCCGCCGGTGCGCTCGGCCTCGCGCACCAGCAGGCCCGTGATGAGGAACCCGGAGATGACGAAGAAGACGTCGACGCCGATGTTGCCGGCCACGAACACCGGGGCCGCAGCCTGGAAGAGCAGCACCATGCCCAGCGCCACGGCGCGCAGGCCCTCCACGTCGGGGCGGAAGGCGCCCCGCCCCGAGGGGCCCGCGGCCCCCACCGACCCCGGGCGCTGCCCGTCCTCGACGACCGCCACCGCCGCGCTCCCCCCGCTCGTGCCGGGCCCCCCGCCCGTGCCGAGCCGCGAGGTTCGCACGGCGGTCCTGAGACGACGCTGAGCAGCGGGACGACGCCGAGCGGCGGGGACGGCACGGGCCGGCGGCTCCCCGCGGGCGGGGGGCCGCCGGCCCGTGCCGGTGTGGGGGCCTCAGCCCCCGACGCGCTCCACGACCAGCTCGCGCACCCGCGCGGCGTCGGCCTTGCCGCGCATCTCCTTCATCACCGCGCCGATGAGGGCGCCGGCGGCCTGCGCCTTGCCGCCGCGGATCTTCTCCACCACGCCGGGGTTGGCGGCGATGGCGGCGTCCACGGCGGCCACCAGGGCGGACTCGTCGGAGACCACGGCCAGGCCGCGGGCCTGCACGACCTGCGCGACGGTGCCCTCCCCGGCGAGCACGCCGTCCAGCGCCTCGCGCGCCAGGCGGTCGGTGAGGGTGCCGGCCCCCACCAGCGCCTGCAGCTCGGCGACGTCGGCCGGGCCCACGCGCAGCGCGGTCAGCTCCACGCCCTCGGCGTTGGCGCGCCGGGACAGCTCGCCGGTCCACCACTTGCGCGCCGCGGCCGGCGCGGCGCCGGCGGCGACGGTGGCCTCCACCAGGTCCACCGCGCCGGCGTTGGCGGTGTCGCGCATCTCCGGGTCGGAGAAGCCCCACTCGGCCTGCAGGCGCTTGCGGCGCTGCGCCGGCGGCTCGGGCAGCGTGGCGCGCAGCTGCTCCACCCACGCCGGGTCCGGCACGATGGGCACCAGGTCCGGCTCGGGGAAGTAGCGGTAGTCCTCCGCGTCGGACTTCTCCCGGCCCGAGGTGGTCAGGCCGGTGTCCTCGTGCCAGTGGCGGGTCTCCTGCACGACCTTCGCGCCCGAGCGCAGCACGGCGGCGTGCCGGCTGACCTCGTAGCGCACGGCGCGCTCCACCGAGCGCAGGGAGTTGACGTTCTTCGTCTCCGAGCGGGTGCCCAGCGGGGCGTCCGGGGACGGGCGCAGGGAGAGGTTCACGTCGCAGCGCAGCGAGCCCTGCTCCATCTTCACGTCCGAGACGTCCAGCGCGCGCAGCAGGTCGCGCAGGGTCGCCACGTAGGCGCGCGCCACGTCCGGGGCGCGGTCGCCGGTGCCGGTCAGCGGCCTGGTGACGATCTCGATGAGCGGGATGCCGGCGCGGTTGTAGTCCACCAGGGAGTACTCCGCGCCGTGGATGCGGCCGGTGGAGCCGCCCACGTGCAGGGACTTGCCGGTGTCCTCCTCCATGTGGGCGCGCTCGATCTGCACCCGGTAGGTGAACGCCGGCTTGGAGCCGTCCTCGCTGGCGGGCACGTCGACGTCCAGCCAGCCGTCGTGCGCGATGGGCTCGTCGTACTGCGAGGTCTGGAAGTTCTTCGGCATGTCCGGGTAGAAGTAGTTCTTCCGGGCGAAGCGGCAGCTGGCGGCGATGGTGCAGTTCAGCGCCAGGCCGATGCGGACCGCGGACTCCAGCGCCTTGGCGTTGAGCACCGGCAGCGCGCCGGGCAGGCCCAGGGAGACCGGGTCCACCTGGGTGTTCGGCTCGGCGCCGAACTCCGTGGGGGCCGCGGAGAACATCTTCGTCACGGTCGACAGCTCGACGTGGACCTCCAGGCCCAGCACCGGGTCGAACTGCGCGACGGCCTCGTCGTAGTCGACGAGCGCCACGTCGGTGGTGCTCATGCGGACAACCCCTTCCACTCCGGGACCTGCGCGAGCAACGGCCCGCCCCACTTCGCCACCAGCCGGGCCTCCAGGGCCGCGCCCACCCGGTACAGGCGGTCGTCGGCCTGCTGGGGGGCCAGGACCTGCAGGCCCACCGGCAGCCCGTCGGAGAGCCCGACGGGCAGCGACATGCCGGGGATGCCGGCGAGGTTGGCCGGGATGGTGGCCACGTCGCCGGCGTACATCGCCAGCGGGTCGTCCAGCTTCTCCCCCAGCCGGTACGCCGTGGTCGGCGCGGTCGGTGAGACGAGCACGTCCACCTGCGCGAAGGCGGCGGCGAAGTCGCGCTGCACGAGGGTGCGCACCTTCTGCGCGCTGCCGTAGTAGGCGTCGTAGTAGCCCGCCGAGAGGGCGTAGGTGCCCAGGATGATGCGGCGCTTGGCCTCGTCGCCGAAACCGGCGGCGCGGGTGGCGCGCATGACCTGCTCGGCGGTGACGCCGGAACCCTCCGGCGTCACGCGCAGGCCGTAGCGCATGCCGTCGTACTTGGCCAGGTTGCTGGAGGCCTCGCTGGGCAGGATCAGGTAGTACGCGGCCAGCGCGTGCACGACGTTGGGCAGGCTCAGCTCGACGACCTCGGCGCCGGCGGCGCGCAGCTCGTCGAGGGCCTCGGTGAAGCGGGCCAGCACGCCGGGCTCGTAGCCCTCGCCGGACAGCTCGTGCACGACGCCGACCCTCACGCCGCTCAGGTCGCCGGTGGCGCCGGCGCGCGCGGCGCCCACGACGTCGGGCACGGGCGAGGGCAGGGAGGTGGAGTCGTACGGGTCGTGCCCGCCGATGACGGCGTGCAGCAGCGCGGTGTCCAGCACGGTGCGCCCGCACGGGCCGGCCTGGTCCAGGGAGCTGGCCAGCGCCACCAGCCCGTAGCGCGAGACGCCGCCGTAGGTGGGCTTGACGCCGACGGTGCCGGTGACGGCGGCGGGCTGGCGGATGGAGCCGCCGGTGTCCGAGCCGATCGTCAGGGGCGCCTCGAAGGCGGCCAGCGCCGCGGCGGAGCCGCCGCCGGAGCCGCCGGGGATGCGGGTGGGGTCCCACGGGTTGCGGGTGGGGCCGAACGCGGAGTGCTCGGTGGTGGAGCCCATCGCGAACTCGTCCATGTTCGTCTTGCCCAGCACCACCAGGCCGGCGGCGTGCAGCTCGCGCACGACGGTCGCGTCGTACGGGGGCACCCAGCCCTCGAGCATCCGCGAGCCGCAGGTCGTGGGCATGCCCCTGGTGGTCAGGACGTCCTTGACGCCGATCGGCACCCCGGCCAGCGGGCCGAGCACGGCGCCGGCGGCGCGGTCGGCGTCGACCTGGCGGGCGCGGGCCAGGGCCCCCTCGGCGTCCACGTGCAGGAAGGCGTGCACCCCGTCGGGGTTGGGCCCGGAGGTCGGGCCGTCGACGGCCTCGATGCGCTCCAGGTGCGCCTGCACGACCTCCTCGGAGGAGACGACCTTCGCGCGCAGGCCCTCGGCCAGGCGCGAGGCGTCCCAGCGGACCAGTTCCGACACGCCGCTCACGCGTCCTCCTCCAGGATCTGCGGGACGCGGAAGCGCCCGTCCTCGGCCTCGGGGGCGCCGGCGAGCGCCTCCTCGGCGCTCAGCCCGGGCCGCACGACGTCGGGACGGGTCACGTTGGTCAGGGGCACGGGGTGGGAGGTCGCCGGCACGTCGTCGGTCACCGCGGCGGCGACCTGCTGCACCGCGTCCAGGACCGCTCCGAGCTGGCCGGCCATGCGGTCCAGCTCCTCGTCGGTCATGTCGATGCGCGCCAGGCGCGCGAGGTGCTCGACCTCGGGGCGGGATATCGCGGACACGACCGGTCAGTCTAGGACGGGCCCACCAGCAGCTGCGTGGTGGCGAGCTCGCGGTACAGCGGGGAGCTCTCCAGCAGCTGCGCGTGCGTGCCCGCGGCGGTGGCGCGGCCCTCCTCCAGCACGACGATCTGGTCGGAGTCGACGACGGTGGACAGCCGGTGCGCGACGACGACGAGGGTGCGCCGGGAGGCGGCGGCGGCCAGCGCGTCGCGCAGCAGGGCCTCGTTGCGCGCGTCGAGGCTGGCGGTGGGCTCGTCGAGCAGCAGCAGCTCCCCGGGCGCCAGCAGGGTGCGGGCGATGGCCAGGCGCTGGCGCTGGCCGCCGGAGAGCAGCACCCCGCGCTCGCCGACCTCGGCGGCCAGGCCGGGACCGCGCTCGGCCAGCTCGCGCAGGCCCACCGCGTCCAGGGCGGCCAGGACCTCCTCGTCGGTGGCGCCCGGCGCGCCCAGGACGAGGTTCTCGCGCAGGGTGCCGGCCAGCACCGGCGCGTCCTGCTCGACGTGTCCCAGGCGGGCGCGCAGCGCGGCCAGCGGCTGCTCGCGCACGTCGACGCCGCCCACGCGCACGCTGCCGCCGGAGACCTCGTGGAAGCGCTCCACCAGCGACAGCAGGGTGGACTTGCCGGCGCCGGAGGGCCCGACGAGGGCGGTGCGGGTGCCGCGCGGGACGGCGAAGCTCACCCCGCGCAGCGCGGGCGTGCCGTCGGGGTAGGCGAAGGCGACGTCGTCGAACTCCAGCAGCGGCGCCGGGCCGGGGCGCTGGGCGGGCACGGCACCGGCGGGCGCGGTGCCGGCGGGGTCGGTGCGCGCCGGCGGCAGCGGGCGCTCCTCCTCCACCGGCAGGCGCAGCACCTCGTCGACGCGGGTGAGGGCGGCCACCCCGCTCTGCACGACCGTCCAGGTCTGCACGAGCTGGCCCAGCGGCATGACGAGGGTGAAGAGCAGCAGCACGAAGCCGACGAGCTCGGCCACGGTGGTCTCCCCCGAGGCCACGCGCGCCCCGCCCAGGCCCAGGACGAGCACGAAGGCGCCCTGCACGGCCACCTGCGTCGCCGGCCCGAGCAGCGCCCGCACGCGGGTGGCGCGCACGGAGGCGTCGCGGGCGCGGGCGGCGGCGGCGACCACGCCGGCCAGCTCGCGGTCGGTGGCGCCGCTGGCGCGCAGGGTGCGCAGGGCGCCCAGGACGCGGCCCACCGCCGAGCTCATCGCGCCCACCTCGGCCTGGGTGGCCAGGGTCAGCCGGCCCAGGCGGCTGGAGGCCACGGCGATGGCGGCGCCGGCCACGAGGACGGCGGCCAGGGTGACCGCCAGCAGCACCGGGTCCAGGCGGGCCATGAGCACCAGGGCGCCCAGGAAGGTGAGCACCGTGGCGAGCAGGTCGAACAGCCCGGAGGTGACCACGGCGGCCAGCGCCGTGGTGTCGCCGGAGACCCGCGAGAGCAGGTCCCCGGAGCTGCGCGCGTCGCGGGCGGCGACGGTCAGGTGCGCCAGGCGGGTGACCAGGGAGGTGCGCACCGCCAGCACCACGCCCGCGCCGGCGCGCTCCAGCAGGTACTGCCGCAGGCCGTCGGTGACGGCGCCGAGCAGGACCACGCCCACCAGCAGCGCCGCCACCGGGCGCACCGGGGAGCCCTCCTGCACCACCTGCACCACGCGGGCCACCGCCAGCGGCTGGGCGAGGGCGGTGCCGGCCCCCACCAGGGAGAGCAGCACGGCGGCCGCGATCGCGGCGCGGTGCGGGCGCAGGTGCGGCAGCAGCAGGTGGGCAGCGGCGCGCAGCGGCAGCACGGGCGGGACGGGGGCGGACGCGGACGGGGCCGGGACCGGGCCGGCGGGCGCGGGCCCGCCGGGCTGCGGGGTGCTCACGGCGCCAGTGTGGGCGGCGCCGGCCGCGGCGCGCGTCCACCGTCCGTCGCGACCCGCGCTGCTCCGGACGGGTCGTGTCCGCTCCGTGATCCGGGAGCGCGTGCGGGCTGCCCCCGGCGTGCGTCATCATGGCCCTCGGTGCGGCGAGGGTGCCGCACGTGAGAGGAGAACACGATGACCGTCCTGACCCGCGCGCGGCGCCTGGCGCTGCTGGCCGGCGGCCTCGGGCTGGTGCTCAGCGTGAACGCGTGCGCCACCGCCGAGGAGGCGGGCGTCGACGAGGGCGCCGGCGCCGGCAACGACGTCGCCAGCAGCGAGATCGACTGCGCGCAGTTCGAGCAGTTCGGCTCGGACCTCGACGGCACGGAGGTCGAGGTCTACACCTCGATCGTCACGCCCGAGGACCAGCCGTTCCTGGACACGTTCGCGCCGTTCACCGAGTGCACCGGCATCGAGGTCAACTACAACGGCACCAAGCAGTTCGAGGCCCAGCTGCCCGTGCGCGTGCAGAGCGGCAACGCACCGGACATCGCCTTCCTGCCGCAGCCGGGCCTGCTGGCGCAGATGGTCGCCACCGGCGAGGTCGTCGCGCCGCCGAAGGCCGTGGCCGACAACGTCGACGCGAACTGGAGCGAGGCCTGGCGCGAGTACGGCTCCGTCGACGGCACGTTCTACGCCGCCCCGCTGGGCGCCAACACCAAGTCCTTCGTGTGGTACTCGCCCAAGGCGTTCACCGAGGCCGGCTACGAGGTCCCCGGGACGTGGGACGAGCTGATCGCGCTGACCGACCGCATGGTCGCGGACAACCCCGACGTGAAGCCGTGGTGCGCGGGCATCAACTCCGGCGAGGCCACCGGCTGGCCGGCCACCGACTGGCTCGAGGACGTCGTGCTGCACGAGTACGGCCCCGACGTCTACGACCAGTGGATCGCGCACGAGATCCCCTTCAACGACCCGCGGATCGTCGCGGCGCTGGACCGCGCCGGCACGATCCTGCGCAACCCCGCCTACGTCAACGGCGGGTTCGGCGACGTCAGCTCCATCGCCACCACCACCTTCCAGGACGCCGGCGTGCCGATCACGCAGGGCAACTGCTGGCTGCACCGGCAGGCGTCCTTCTACCAGGCCAACTGGCCCTCGGGCACCGAGGTGGCCGAGGACGGCGACGTCTTCGCCTTCCCGTTCCCGACCATCGGCTCCAACGGGCCCTCCGTCGTGGGCGGCGGGGAGTTCGTCGCCGCGTTCGCCGACCGCCCCGAGGTGCAGGCGCTGCAGTACTACCTGTCCACCTCGGACTGGGTGAACCTCAAGGCCAAGGCCTCCGGCCCGGGCTGGCTGAGCGCCAACACCGGCTTGGACGTGAACAACCTCACCAGCCCGATCGACCGGCTGGCCGCCGAGCAGCTGCAGGACGAGAACACCGTCTTCCGCTTCGACGCCTCCGACCTCATGCCGGCGGCGATCGGCTCGGCCGCGGAGTGGAAGGAGCTGACCGCCTGGATCGCCAGCGGCCAGTCCACGCAGACGACGCTGGACAACATCGAGGCCGCCTGGCCGCAGTGACGGCCGCCCGGCCGCGCAGGCCGGGACCCGCCACCGGGGCCGGGCACCGACAGGTGCCCGGCCCCACCCCTCTCAGCACCCCCTCCCCCACCTCCGCTGCCCTCCCGCAGTCCGCTCACCTCACGAGGAGGTCCCCGTGGACTGGTTGCTCGACGCCGACAGCACCCCCCACAAGCTCGCCCTCATGGTGATCGCCGTCCTCGCCTTCGCCGCGGTGATGGCCGTCATCCTCTTCGCCGTGGACCGGCCCAAGCGCGTCCCGAACTGGGTCGTCGCCGCCGGCTTCACCGGCCCCGCCCTGCTGCTGGTGGCGGTGGGCCTGGTCTACCCCGCGCTGCGCACGCTGTGGCTGTCGCTGAAGTCCGCCGACAGCAGCTCGTTCGTCGGCCTGGCCAACTACCAGCAGGTCTTCACCACCGACGGCCTGCAGCTCGTGCTGCGCAACACGGTGCTCTGGGTCGTCCTGGTGCCGCTGATCTCCACCGCCTTCGGGCTGGTGTACGCCTACCTGGTCGACCGCACGCGCTTCGAGGCGCTGGCCAAGGCGCTCATCTTCCTGCCGATGGCCATCTCCGGCGTGGCCGCCAGCATCATCTGGCGCTTCATGTACGACTACCGCCCCGTCCAGCCGGGCGTGGAGCAGATCGGCCTGCTCAACCAGCTGCTGGTCTGGCTGGGCCTGGAGCCGCAGCAGTTCCTGCTGAACCAGCCGTGGAACAACCTGTTCATCATCGTGGTGATGATCTGGATCAACGCCGGGTTCGCCATGACGGTGCTCTCGGCCTCCATCAAGGCCATCTCCGACGACATCGTCGAGGCCGCCCGCCTGGACGGCGTCAACGGCTTCCAGATGTTCCGGTCGGTGACCGTGCCGAGCATCCGCCCGGCCCTGGTGGTCGTCCTGACGACCGTGGCCATCAGCACGCTGAAGGCCTTCGACATCGTCTTCGTCATGACCGGCGGGCAGTTCGGCACCTCGGTCGTGGCCAACGAGTTCTACTCGCAGTCCTTCCGGCAGTTCAACCAGGGCCTGGGCGCGGCGCTGGCCGTGGTGCTCTTCCTGCTGGTCGTCCCCATCATCGTCTACAACGTGCGGCAGATGCGCCTGGCGGAGGAGGTCCGGTGAGCGGGCAGACCGACGCCACCCGGGTGGTGGCCGGCACGACCGGCCAGATCGCGCCGGAGCAGCGCAAGCTGACCCGGGCCGAGAAGCGGGCCGTGGCCGCCAAGAACCGGCTCAGCTCCCCCGCGGCCTCGATCATCGCGCTGGCCATCGCGGCGCTGTGGACGATCCCGACCCTGGGCCTGTTCGTGACGAGCTTCCGGGTCGAGAACGACATCCAGACCGACGGCTGGTGGAACGCGTTCACCCGGCCGCTGTTCACCGGGTACAACTACTCCTCGGCGCTGCAGACCGGCCTGGGCGAGAGCTTCGTCAACACCTTCGTCATCACGATCCCGGCCGTGCTCATCCCGATCACCCTGGCGCTGCTGGCGGCCTACGCCTTCGCGTGGATCCCCTTCAAGGGCCGCGAGGTGCTCTTCGTGGCGGTCTTCGCGCTGCAGGTCGTGCCGATCCAGGTGACGCTGATCCCGCTGCTGACCCTGTACGTGGACCTGGGCATCGCCGGGTCCTTCTGGACGGTGTGGCTCTCGCACGCCATGTTCGGCCTGCCGCTGGCGATCTTCCTGCTGCACAACTTCATGAAGGACGTGCCCGCGTCCCTGGTGGAGGCTGCCCGCATGGACGGCGCCGGGCACGTCACCGTGTTCTTCAAGGTGCTGCTGCCGCTGCTGGTGCCGGCGATCGCGGCGTTCGGGGTGTTCCAGTTCCTGTGGGTGTGGAACGACCTGCTCGTCGCCCTGACGTTCGCCGGCGGCGACGCCACGCCGCTGACCTCCGCGGTCGCGGACCTGACCGGCACCCGGGGCAACGCCTGGCACCTGCTGGCGCCGGGCGCCTTCCTGGCGATGGTCGTCCCGCTGGCCGTCTTCCTGGGCCTGCAGCGCTTCTTCGTGCGCGGCCTGCTGGCCGGTTCCGTCAAGGGCTGAGCCCGACCGGGCGGCCGCCGCGGGCCGGGAGGGCACCCGCCCTCCCGGCCCGCGGCGTCAGCCGGCGACCTGGGTGTTCTCCGGGGCGCCCTCCTGCGCGCCGGCGGAGACGGTGAAGAAGGACACCCGCCCGTCGGTCTCCAGGACCGCCACCTCCACGTCGGACAGGCGGCGGATCCCCTGCTGGCGCGCGTTCGCCAGCAGGTCCTCCAGCGACATGCGCTCCTCGCTCAGGGCCGCCAGGTCGGGGTCGCCGTCCCGCACGACGACGACCGGCCGGCCGTGCACGAGCGGCCGCACCCGCGGGAAGCGCACCTTCAGCCAGGACAGCGCCAGCGTGATGAGCGTGAACGTGCCGATGGTGAGCACCACGGACGTCAGCGAGTAGTCCTGCTGCGTCACGGCCTGCTGGGCCAGGTCCCCCATCGCCGTGTAGAGGATGAGCTGGAAGGCGCTGAGCTCCCCCAGCGAGGACCGCCCGGTGAGGCGGGTGATGCCCCAGAGGAACAGGAACACGAGCGCGGCGCGGACGACGATCTCCACGGTGGGCCTCCTCGGCGGTGCGGACGGCGGGTCGGGGCGGGGCTCAGGGCGCCAGCCAGGTGGAGAACGCGGTCTCCACCACGCGCCGGCCGTCGACGACGAGGGCGACGCGGCCGTCGCGGCCGAGCTGGCTGCCCGGCTGCAGGTAGCCGTCGAAGGTCAGCTCGAACTCGTCGCCGGGGGGCGGGTCGAACGTCATCAGGTACCACTCGCCGTCGGTGGTCTCGCCGGCCGCGGCGGGGATCCAGCCCTGCTGCTCCCAGACGTCGAAGTAGTCGGCGGTGACGGCCACGACGACGGAGTCGCCGAAGCCCCCGGGCCGCTCGGCGCGCACCCGCAGCTGCCAGGGGGCGTCCAGGCCGGCGCGCGCGGTGCGCGGGTAGGTCAGCTCCAGCGCGTACCCGCCGCCGGTGGCGCGGGCGGTGGCGCTGTGCACCCCGAACAGCCCGGCCGCGCCGGCGACGACGACGAGCAGCAGCAGCACGACGGCGAGGCGGCGGACGAGCAGCACCGCGTGCGAGCGCGCGTCCGTCGCCACGGCGAGCGTGGAGCCGTCGTCCCCGCCGCGTGGTCGCGTCCCCACCGGCACCCCCTCCCGTCCGCGGGAGGGCGGACCCGCCGTCCCGGTACGTGCCCCCGTACCCGCGGTGATCACCGGCAAACGTCCCGGCACCGGGCGGGGGGCTCAGCGGCGCGGGGGGCTCTTGGGCGCCGGGCGGTCCTCGGGGTGCGCGCGCAGCGCCACCACCGCCACGTCGTCGTCCGGCTCGGGCACCACGCGCGCCACGAGGGCGTCGACGAACCCGTCCAGCGGCAGGTGCGCCAGGTCCTCGGCGGCGGCGCGCAGGCGCTCCAGGCCGGCGTCGAGGGGCTCGTCGCGGCGCTCGACCAGGCCGTCGGTGTAGAGCAGCACGGTGGTGCCGGGCAGCAGCGGCACCTCGTGGTCGCCGCGCGCCGAGCCCGGCAGCAGGCCCAGCAGCAGGTCGGCGGGCCGCTCCAGCAGCCGGGCCCCGTGCCCGGGCTCCACGAGCACCGGCGGCGGGTGCCCGGCGTTGGACCAGCGCAGGGTGCGCAACCCCGAGCCGCGCTCCTGCGGCGTCTGCTCCACGCGGGCGAGCACCGCCGTGGCCAGCGTCGTCACGCCCAGGTGGTGCAGGGCGCGGTCGAAGCTGGCCAGCACGTGGCCCGGCGAGCCGTCGGCGGTCTGCGCCACGCCGCGCAGCACGCCGCGCAGCTGGCCCATCTCGGCGGCGGCCTCGCGGTCGTGGCCGGTGACGTCGCCGACGACGATCGTGGTGGAGCCGTCCGGGGTGAGGAAGGCGTCGTACCAGTCGCCGCCCACCTGGGCCTCGCGGGCCGCCGGCAGGTAGCGCACCGCGACCTGCAGGTGGTCCGGCTGCGGCGGGTCGGTGAGCAGCGAGCGCTGCAGCGCCTCCGCCAGCGTCCGCGTCGCCCGCGCCCGGCGGCGCTCGTCCTCCAGGCGGCGCACCCGCTCCAGGGCCTGCGAGCACTGGGCGGCGAAGGCCTCCAGGAGCTGCACCTCGTCGACCTCCAGGGACCGCTCGGCGGACCAGCCGACCGCCACCGCGCCCAGCGGCTCGCCGCCGCTGGTGCTCAGCGGCAGCGCCGCCCACGTCGGCAGGTCCGCGGCGCCCGGCAGCGGCACCGCGGCGGCGTAGCGGCAGTCCTCCACGCCCAGCACCGCCCGGCCGCGCGCGGCCACGGCCACCGGGACGTCCGAGGTCAGCGGCAGGTGCGCGGTCGGGAACGCGCCCGGCGCGCCCGGGCCGCCCAGGAAGGTCAGCGCGAGCTGCGGGTCCTCGCGCAGCGCCACGACGACGGCCTCGGCGCCGGTGGCGTCGCGGCCGTGGCGGGCCAGGCGCTCCAGCAGGCCCGGCACGGTCTCGGCGGTGGCCAGCGCCGAGGCGGTGGCCGCCAGGCCGGTCAGGCGGCGCGCGGTGCGGCGCTCGCGCTCGCCGGAGCGGCGCAACTCGGCGTTGAGCTCCTCCAGCTCGCGGGTGCGCTCGAACAGGTCGGACTCGACCTGCTGCACGCGCTCGGACCACTGCTTGCCGCTGGCCACGGCCGCGCGGGCGGCCTCGCGGTCGCGCACGTAGTCGGTGATGTCGTCGGAGCGGTGCAGCAGGAGCACGACCTCGCCGTCCTCGTCGAGGACCGGCACGTTGCGCGGGCTCCAGAAGCGCTCCTCGAAGCCGCCGCCGGGCACCGGGATGTCGTACTTCTGCAGCGCCATCGTCTGCGGCCGGCGCGTCTCGAGGGTCAGCTCCAGGGAGGCGCGCAGGTTGCGCAGGCCGTCGGGGGCGGGGTCGTCGGGGTTCATCGGGAAGACGTCGAAGAGGTGCCGGCCGACCTGCTCCTCCAGGGTGGTGGACGTCGCCTCCAGCCGGGCCCGGTTGGCGTGCACGATGACCAGGTCGGGCGTCAGCAGCAGGAACGGCGCCGGCGCCTCGTCGAAGACCTTCGCGAAGTCCGGCACGGGCAGCTCCGGACCGGGCCGCGAGCCGTGCCCGCCCCCCGCCGGGTGGTCCCCGTCGCTGCGCACCGCTCCCCTCCCGCTCCGCTCGGCCCCTGGTGGCGCCCTCCACCCGATCACCGATCGGCCCGGCGCGCCACCGCGCGCGGGTGCGCGCCGGCGCGCGCGGGTGGGCACCGCCTCGTAGCGTCGGCGCCGTGACCACGACGTCGCCCGCCACGGCGCCCGAGCGCCTCGCCCGGCCCCTGGACCTGCTGGTGTGCTCGCCCGAGCACTTCACCGTCTCCTACGAGATCAACCCGTGGATGGACACCACCGCGCCCGTCGACGCCGGCCGGGCGCTGGCGCAGTGGGAGGAGCTGTGCGCCGCGTTCGAGCGCCTGGGCCACCGCGTGCGGGTGCTGCCGGGGGTGCCCGGGCTGCCGGACATGGTGTACGCCGCCAACGGGGCCCTGGTGACCGCCCGGGGCTCGGTGGGCGTGCGCTTCGCGCACCCAGAGCGGGCCGGGGAGGCCGAGGCGTACGCGCGCTGGCTGGAGGAGCACGGCCTGGGGCCGGTGCACCGGCCGGTGCACGTCAACGAGGGCGAGGGGGACCTGCTCGTGGTGGGCGAGCACCTGCTGGCCGGGCACGGCTTCCGCACCGAGCTGGCCGCGCACCGCGAGGTCGAGCGGGTGCTGGGCCGGCCGGTGACCTCGCTGCGCCTGGTGGACCCGCGCTTCTACCACCTGGACACCGCGCTGACCGTGCTGGACGAGGACCCGGCGCACCCGGACGTGGCCTACTTCCCCGGCGCCTTCGACGAGGCGTCGCGGCGCGTGCTGGAGGAGCTGTTCCCGCACGCGCTGCGCACCGGCGAGGAGACCGCGGAGGTGCTGGGCATGAACGCCGTCAGCGACGGCCGGCACGTGGTGCTCTCCCCGCGGGCGCAGCGCTACGCCGACCAGCTCGCCGAGCGCGGCTACGTGCCGGTGCCGGTGGACCTCTCCGAGCTGCTGCGCGGCGGCGGTGGCGCGAAGTGCTGCACGCTGGTGCTGCGGCAGTAGGCCTCAGCTCCCGGCCGCACCCTCCGGCGCGGCGTCGTCCGCCGCGGTGTCGTCCGGCGCGGCGTCGTCCGCCGCGGGCTCGGCGACGGCGTCCGGGCCGCCCTCCAGCAGCGCGCGGAAGCCGTCCTCGTCGAGGATCCGCACGCCGAGCTGCTCGGCCTTGTCCGCCTTGGAGCCGGGGGCGTCGCCGACGACGACGAAGGACGTCTTCTTCGACACGCTCGCGGAGGCCTTGCCGCCGCGGGCCAGGACCGCCTCCTTGGCCTCGTCGCGGGTGAACCCGCTCAGCGAGCCGGTGACGACGACGGTGAGCCCCTCCAGGGTGCGCGGGGTGGACCCGTCGCGCTCGTCGCGCATGCGCACCCCGGCCCGGCGCCACTTGTCCACCACGGCGCGGTGCCAGTCGACCTCCAGCCACTCGCGCACGGCCTCGGCGATGGTGGGCCCGACGCCCTCGGTGGCGGCCAGCTCCTCCGGGGAGGCGGCCTCGATCGCCTCGAACGAGCCGAACCGCCCGGCCAGGGCGCGCGCCGCCGTCGGGCCCACGTGCCGGATCGACAGGCCCACCAGCACCCGCCACAGCGGCTGCGACTTCGCCGCCTCCAGGTTCGCCAGCAGGCGCCGGCCGTTGGCCGAGAGGGTGCCGTTCTTGTTGGTGAACAGCGGCACGCGCAGCAGGTCGTCCTCGGTGAGGTCGAACAGGTCGCCCTCGTCGGTGACGACGCCGGCCTGCGGCAGGGCGGTGGCCGCCTCGTAGCCCAGGGCCTCCACGTCGAAGGAGCCGCGGCCGGCGACGTGGAAGATGCGCTCGCGCACCTGCGCGGGGCAGGAGCGCGCGTTGGGGCAGCGGATGTCGACGTCGTCGGCGCGCATCCGGCGCAGCTCGGTGCCGCACTCGGGGCAGTGCGCGGGGAAGACGAACTCGCGCTCGTCGCCGGTGCGCAGGTCCACCACCGGGCCGACGACCTCGGGGATGACGTCGCCGGCCTTGCGCACCACGACGGTGTCGCCGATGAGCACGCCCTTGCGCTTGACCTCGTCGGCGTTGTGCAGCGTGGACAGCTGCACGGTGGAGCCGGCGACCTTGACGGGTTCGAGGAAGGCGAAGGGGGTGACCCGGCCGGTGCGGCCGACGTTGACGCGGATGTCGTTCAGCTTCGTGGTCACCTCCTCCGGCGGGTACTTGTAGGCGATGGCCCAGCGCGGCGCGCGGGAGGTGGCGCCCAGGCGGCGCTGCAGCGGCACCTGGTCGACCTTGACGACGACGCCGTCGATCTCGTGCTCGACGTCGTGGCGGTGCTCGCCGTAGTGCCGGACGTACTCGGCGACCTCGGGCAGGGTGTCCACGACCCGCACCCGCGGGGAGGTCGGCAGGCCCCAGCGGGCGAGCTTGCCGTAGGCCTGCGACTGCGTGTCGTTCTCCATGCCGCGCCGGGCGCCGACGCCGTGCACGAGCATCCGCAGCGGCCGCGAGGCGGTGACCCGGGGGTCCTTCTGGCGCAGCGAGCCGGCCGCGGCGTTGCGGGGGTTGGCGAAGGGGGCCCGGCCGGCGTCCATGATGCGGGCGTTGAGCTCCTCGAAGGCGGCGACGGGGAAGAAGACCTCCCCGCGCACCTCCAGGAACTCCGGCACGTCCTCGCCGGTGAGCTGCTGCGGCACGTCGGCGATGGTGCGCACGTTCAGGGTGACGTCCTCGCCGGTGCGCCCGTCGCCGCGGGTGACCCCGCGCACCAGGCGCCCGTCCTCGTAGACGAGGTCGATGGCCAGGCCGTCGATCTTCGGCTCGCACAGGAACCGCGCCCCGGTGCCGACCTCCTTCTCCACGCGCGCCGCCCAGGCGGCCAGCTCGTCGGTGGAGAAGGCGTTGTCCAGGCTGAGCATCCGCTCGGGGTGGTCCACGGCGGCGAAGTCCGTGGAGAAGGTCCCGCCGACCGTCTGCGTCGGGGAGTCCGGCGTGCGCAGCTGCGGGTGCTCGTCCTCCAGGGCGCGCAGCTCGCGCTCCAGCGCGTCGTACTCGCCGTCGCTGATCGGGGAGGCGTTGCGCACGTAGTAGGCGAAGCGGGCGGCCTCGACGCGCTGGACCAGCTCCTCCCAGCGGTGCCGCGCGGCGGCGGGGACGTCCCCGTGCAGCGGGTCCTCGTCGACGGTGCTCTCGGCGCTCTGGCTCACGCGTGCCATCCTGCCGCGCGCCCCGGACACGCGCCGGGCGAGGGTGGCGGCGGCGATCACCGGGCGGGCACCGGCTGTTCACCCGGGCGCCCACCGCCGTCCGTCCAGCGGTCCGGTGCCCTGCCCTAGCGTCCCCGCCCGTGACCCCCCGCTCCCGGCGCACCGCCGCCGCCCTCGTCCTCGCCGGTGCCGTGGCCGCCGGCACCCTCGCCGGCACCACGGCCGCCTCCGCCCGCCCGGACCGGTTCGGCCACGACTTCCCCGCGCAGTCCGCGCGCCTGCTCGACCGGCACGTGCTGCCCGCGGCGACCTTCGGCGAGCCCGTCCCCAGCGGCGCGGCGATCGAGACCGCCAACGGCGTCGCGGTGCCGTTCGCGGCCCAGCCCGTGCAGGGCTTCTCCGGCAACCTCGTGCAGCGCGACGGCAGCTGGCTGGTGCTCTCGGACAACGGCTACGGCGCCAAGTCCAACAGCGCGGACTTCCTGCTGGCCGTGCACCGCCTGCAGCCCGCCGACGACGGCTCGCTGGCCGTCGTGCACGGCGGGTTCACCCTGTCCGACCCGTACGGCAAGGTCACCTGGCCGCTGACCCGCGAGGACCGGCGCCTGACCGGCGCGGACTTCGACCCCGAGTCCTTCCGGCAGGCCCCCGACGGCACGTTCTGGTTCGGCGAGGAGTTCGGCCCGTACCTGCTGCACACCGACGCCGCCGGGCGCCTGCTCGAGGCGCCCGTGCCGCTGCCGGGCGTGGCCTCCCCCAGCAACCCGACCCTGGGCGGCGCCGCGCCGACCCTGGGCGGCAGCAAGGGCTTCGAGGGCATGGCGATCTCGCGCGACGGGCGCTACCTGTTCCCGATGCTCGAGGGCCCCGTGGCCGGCGACGACCCGCAGGACCTGCGCGTGATGCGCTACGACACGAAGCAGCACCGCTACCGCGGCGAGGAGTTCACCTACCGCCTGGAGTCCCCGAAGAACGCCATCGGCGACTTCACCCGGGTCGACGACCACCGGTTCCTCGTGCTGGAGCGCGACAACGGCGAGGGCGCCACCGCGGTGTTCAAGGCGGTGTTCCTCGTGGACACCAGCCGCACCGACGCCTCCGGGCACCCGCTGAAGACCCAGCTGGTGAACCTCATGGCCGTGCCGGACCCCGACGGCGTCGCCCCCGAGCTGAGCGGCACCTCCGGCTACGTCACGTTCCCGTTCCAGACGATCGAGAGCATCGCCGTCACCGGCGAGCACACGATCCTCGTCGGCAACGACAACAACTTCCCGTTCTCCTCCGGCCGCACCCCCGGTGCGCCGGACGACGACGAGTTCCTCACCATCGAGGTGCAGGCGGACCTGCGCTGAGGCCGCTGCCCGGTTCCCCGCCCGGCGTCAGGAGGCCGCCGAGCCGGACGGGGAGCCGGTCGCCCGGCGCAGCACCACGAACTCCAGGTCGTCGCGGCGGGGGACGCCGAAGCGCTCGTCGCCGTGCGGGAACGGGCGCCGCTCGCCGGTGGCGGTGAAACCCCGGCGGGCGTACCAGGCCAGCAGGTCGGCGCGCTGGGCGATCACGGTCATCTCCAGCGCCGTCGAGCCCCAGCGGCGCACCGCCTCGGCGTCGGCGCGCTCGAGGACCCGGCGCCCGATGCCGGCGCCCTGCAGGTGCGGGCGCACCGCGAACGTGCCGAAGTACGCCACCTCCCCGGCGCGGCGCAGCTCGCAGCAGGCCAGCAGCTCCGCGTCCGCGGCGCGCTCGGCGAGCAGCAGCACCGCGCCGGGGTCCCGCACGATCGCGCTGACGCCCTCGGCGTCGGTGCGCCGCCCGTCCAGCAGGTCCGCCTCGGTGGTCCAGCCCGCCCGGCTGGCCTCGCCGCGGTAGGCGGACTCCACCAGCGCCACCACCGCCGGCACGTCGCCCGGGCCGGCCTCGCGGAAGGACAGCTCCGCGCGCCCGGTCCCCTCAGTCACCGGAGGCCTCCGCCAGCGCCGCGCCGGCCTCGCGCAGCCGCCGCAGCAGGGGGCGCAGCGCCGCCGGCGGCAGGTCCTGCAGGCCGCCCGCCGGGGTGAGCACCACCCGCGCCAGCCCGGTGGCCGGCAGGCCCACCCGCCGCCACGGCACCCGCACGGCGTCCACGAGCCGCGCCACCGCCGGGGCCTGCTCCTGCGCCGGCAGCACGCCGGCCCACAGCCGCACGCCGTCCTCCACGGTGGCCGCCAGCGACTCCCAGGCGTGCGCGCCCAGGCCGGTCACGTCCAGGGCCACGCCGGCGGCGCCGACCTCGCGCACCAGCGCCAGCGGCGGCTCGGCGGGCGCCAGGCGCACCACCGGCTCGGCGCCGGCGGCGCGCACCGCCTCCACCACGGTGCGCAGGCCCGCGCGCACCTCGGCCCGGTCCACGGCCCGCAGCGTGCCGTAGCCGGACTGGGTGGGCAGGCGCCCGGCCAGCACCGCGGGCAGCGCGGGCTCCTCCAGGTGCACCACCGGGCGCGCGCCGGGCACCAGGCGGCGCAGGTCGGCCACGTGGGCGGCGACCCCCTCGGCCAGGGAGTCCACCACGTCCCGGCGCGCGCCGGGGTCGGAGGCGCTGCGCTCCCCGCGCGGCAGCTCCACCGCGGCGGCCAGCGACCACGGCCCCAGCACCGCCAGCACCAGCGGCCCGGTCCAGCCCTCGGCGGCCTCGGCGAGCTCGTCCAGGTCGGCGCGCAGGTGCGCGGCGGCGCGCGCGGCGTCGCGGCCGGGGGCGTCGGTGAAGCGCCAGCCGGAGGGCTGCAGGTCCACCGGCATGTCCACCAGCAGGGCCGCGGCGCGCCCGACAGCGTCCGCCCCGGGCCCGCGGGCGGGCAGCTGCGGCAGGTGCGGGACGTGCGGGGGCTCGCCGAGCTCGCCCAGGACGGTGCGCGACGCCTCGCGCGGGTCGGTGCCGGGCAGGGCGACCGGGGCGCTCACCGCGCCGGGGGCGGGCTCGGCGGCGGGGGCGGTGGTCGGGGCGGGGTCGGGCGCGGCGTCGGGGACCAGGTCGGGCACGCTCGCGCACGCTACCCGCGCCGCGGGTGCGACGAACGACGGACCCGGCCCCCACCGCTCGCCGGTTGGCACGCCGGGAGCGGGTGCGGGTGGATGGTCACGCACAGCCGACGCACGGGAACGTGCGGTGGCCGAGTCCCGCCCCACGGAGAGGTCCGCCCATGCACCAGCCGCGACGACGCGCGACGCCCCCCTCCCAGCCCCCCGCCCCGCTCCCCTCCCGGCCCGCCCCCGGGTCCACCGGCCCGTCCGCCCGGTCGTCCGCCCGCCGGCTGCCGGCGCTGGCCGCGCTCGGCGCGGCGGCCCTGGGCGCCACGCTGGTCACCGGCGCCGGGGCCGCCTCGGCCGCCCCCGCCCCGCCCGCGGCCCCGCCCACGGCCTCGCTGCCCGGCACCGCCCCGCTGTCCGCGCTGGCCACCGCCCGCCCGGCGACCCTCGCCGAGGCCGAGCGGCAGTTCCAGCAGCGCTACCCGGCGCTCTACCGCGAGCAGGTCCCGGCCTGGGCGCCGTGCGCGCCGGAGGCCGTGGGCTCCGCGCAGGCCGCGGCGGCGCTGGAGTGCGCCGAGGTCCTGGTGCCCCGCGACCACCGCGACCCCGGCGCCGGCGAGCCGCTGCGCATCGCGGTCAGCCGGCTGCCGCAGGCCGGCGAGCGCCCGGCGCGCACGGTGCTCACCAACCCCGGCGGCCCCGGCGGGGCGGGCCTGTCGCTGGCGGGCCTGGGCCTGCAGCCGGCGCTGGCGCGCACCGAGGTCGTCGGCCTGGACGTGCGCGGCACCGGCGCCAGCACGCCGCTGACCTGCGGCGCCGACGCCAACGCGGCCGTGCTCGGCGCGCCGGACCCGCGCGACCGTTCCCCGCAGGCGCTGTCGGCCGCGGCCGCCGCGATGCGCGCCACCGCCGACGCCTGCGCCGACGACCCGCTGGTGGACGTCGTCAACACCGAGCAGACGATCGCCGACCTCGACGTGGTCCGCCACGCGCTGGGGCGCGAGACGGTCGACTGGGTCGGCTACTCCGGCGGCACCTGGCTGGGCGCGCAGTACGCCACCTACTTCCCCGCCCGGGTGGGCCGCTTCGTGCTGGACTCCAGCGTGGAGGCCACCGCGGCGTTCCAGGAGGTCTTCAGCGAGAACCAGCCGCCGGCGTTCCAGCGGCGCTTCGAGGAGGACTTCGCCGGCTGGGCGGCGGGCTACCACTGGCTCTTCCGCCTGGGCCCCACCGCGGGCGCGGTGGAGGGCACCTACGAGCGGGTGCGCGCCGAGCTGGCCGCGCGCCCGCTGACGCTGGACGGGGTCCCCCTGGTCGACGGCACCCTCGTCGACGGGCTGGTCGTGCAGGCGATGTACTCCAAGACCACCTTCGAGCAGCTCGCGTGGATCCTGCGCGGGCTGGACGTCGTCACCGGCCTGCGCGCCGGCGGCGCGCAGGGCGCGGCGGACGCGGCCGGGGCCGCCCTGGCGGGGCGGGTGGCGGCGCTGCTGCCGCAGCGCCTGGCCGACGAGCGCCCGGCCGCGGCGGACTCCTTCGCCGCGACGTTCCTGGCCACCACCTGCAACGACACCGCGTGGTCGCGCGGGGAGGCGTTCTGGAACGACCTCGGGCAGCTCCAGGGACCGGCGCACCCGCTGCGCGGGTGGGCCTCGACCCAGCAGCCGTGCGGCTACTGGGACCGCGCCCCGCTGAGCCTGCCGCGCCCGGACGGGCGCGACCTGCCCCCGCTGCTGATCGTGCAGTCGCGCCACGACCCGGCGACCTCCTACGAGGGGGCCCTGGCCACCCACGAGGCGCTGGGCTCCTCGGTGCTGGTCACCGTGGAGGACGAGGGCGACCACGCCCTGTACGCCAGCGCGGGCAACCCGTGCGTGGACGAGGTCGTCGACGCGTTCCTCACCACCGGCGTCGCGCCCGAGCAGGACGTCACCTGCGCGGGCACCGGCGTGCCGGCGCCGGGCTCGCAGCTCCTCAGCGCGGTGCAGCGGGCCGTGCGCGACGCGGTCGCCCCGTGAGCTGAGCGGGCGGGCGCGGCGGGGCGGGGCGGGGGGTCGTGGGCGAGGATGGCGCGGTGAGCAGCACCGCGCGCCCCGCCCCGCCGAGCCCCGCCGCGCCCGCGCCGCGGCGCGCCCCCGGCCTGCCCGGCGACGCCGCCGGCGACGCCGAGCGCCGCAGCGGGCTGCGGCGGATGCGGCTGGTGGCCACGAGCCTGCTGGTGGCCGCCGCGGTCGTCTACGGGCTCACCCTGGGGCACGGGGGCGCGTGGGGCTTCGTCAACGCCGCCGCCGAGGCCGCGATGGTCGGCGCGGTGGCGGACTGGTTCGCCGTCACGGCGATCTTCCGGCACCCGCTGCGGCTGCCGATCCCGCACACCGCGCTGATCCCGCGCCGCAAGGAGGCGCTGGGCAAGAGCCTGGAGCAGTTCGTCGCGGAGAACTTCCTGGCCGAGGACGTGGTGCGCGACAAGGTCGCCCGCGCCGGGGTGCCCGCCCGCGTGGGCTCCTGGCTGCACGGCCGCGGCGGCGCGGCGCGCGTGGTGGAGGAGGCCGCCACGGTCCTCACCGGCGCGCTGGGCGTGCTGCGCGACGAGGAGGTCACCGGCGTCATCGACCAGGTCGTGGTGCGCCGCCTGGCCGCGGAGCCCTGGAGCCCGGTGCTGGGCCGGCTGCTGGGCGAGGTGGTGCGCGACGGCACCCACCACCCGGTGGTGGACCTGACGCTGGCCGAGGCCGAGCGCTGGCTGGTCGCCAACGAGCGCACCGTGCGCCGGCTGGTGGAGGAGCGCGCCCCGCTGTGGGCGCCGGACTGGCTCAACGAGCGCCTGGGCAAGCGGGTGCACACCGAGGCGCTGCGCTGGGTGCAGGACGTCTCCGGCGACCGCGAGCACCCGGGCCGCAAGGCCATCGACGACCTGCTGGCCCGCTACGCCGACGCGCTGCAGAACGACCCGGAGACCCGCATGAAGGCCGACGAGTTCCAGCGGCGGCTGCTGACCTCCCCCGGCCTGGCCGACACCCTGGCGGGGCTGTGGACCAGCGTGCGCGGCTACCTCAACGACGCCCTGGCCGACCCGGCCTCCTCGCTGCGCACCCGCAGCGAGGAGGCGCTGACCGACCTGGGCCACCGCCTGGAGGACGACGCCGCCTTCGCCGCGCGCGTGGAGCGGCACCTGACCGACGCCGCCGGGCACGTGGTGCGCCGCTTCGCCCCCGAGCTGGCCACCGTGATCTCCGACACGGTGGCGCGCTGGGACGGCGACGACGCCGCGCAGCGCATCGAGCTGTTCGTGGGGCGCGACCTGCAGTTCATCCGCATCAACGGCACCGTCGTCGGCGCGCTGGTGGGCCTGCTCATCCACGCGGTGACCGTCCTGGTGAGCTGAGCCGGCGGGGCCGGGTTACCGTGCCCGGGTGGAGAGCAGCAGCGCGACGACCGGCGGGTCCACCGGGTACGTGAACCCCCAGGGCTCCTTCGAGCGCGACCAGCGCTACATCACCACCCGGATCACCGCCGACGGGCGCGACGGCTACCCCGTCGAGCCGGGCCGCTACCGGCTCGTGGTCAGCCGCGCCTGCCCGTGGGCGAACCGGGCGAGCATCGTGCGGCGCCTGCTGGGCCTGGAGCCGGTGCTCTCGCTGGGGGTGTGCGGGCCCACCCACGACGAGCGCAGCTGGACGTTCGACCTGGACCCGGGCGGCCGGGACCCGGTGCTGGGCATCGAGCGGCTGCAGGAGGCGTACTTCGCGCGCTTCCCGGACTACCCGCGCGGCATCACGGTGCCGGCGCTCGTGGAGGTCGCCACCGGGCAGGTCGTCACCAACGACTTCGCGCAGATCACCCTGGACCTGTCCACCGAGTGGCGCGCGCACCACCGCGCCGGCGCCCCGGACCTGTACCCCGAGCACCTGCGCGACGAGATCCACGCGGTGAACGACGGGGTGTTCCGCGACGTCAACAACGGCGTGTACCGGGCGGGCTTCGCCGGCACCCAGGGCGCGTACGAGCGCGCCTACGACCGGCTGTTCGCGCGCCTGGACGCGCTCTCGGAGCGCCTGGAGCGCCAGCGCTACCTCGTGGGCGACACCATCACCGAGGCGGACGTGCGGCTGTTCACCACGCTGGCCCGCTTCGACGCCGTCTACCACGGGCACTTCAAGTGCAACCGGCACAAGCTGACCGAGATGCCGGTGCTGTGGGCGTACTTCCGCGACCTGTTCCAGACCCCCGGTTTCGGCGACACCACCGACCTGGAGCACATCAAGGCCCACTACTACGTCGTGCACCGCGACATCAACCCCACCGGCGTGGTGCCCAAGGGCCCGGACACCGCCGGCTGGTGGGCCCCGCACCACCGCGAGGAGCTGGGCGGTCGCCCCTTCGGCGACGGCACCCCGCCGGGCCCGCCGCTGCCGGCCGAGGCCGTGCCCGCCGACCACGCCCCGCAGCGCTCCGCCTGAGGGGCGCCGCAGGCCCCGACGGCAGGAGGACGACGATGTCCCGGACGAGCGCACCGCAGACCGCCGCGCCGCAGCCCCCCGCACCGCAGGCTCCCGCGCCCGACGCGCCCGCACCCGGGGCGGGTGCGCAGCGCGCCGAGGCGCACCGGCGGCTCATGGACGACTACTTCGGCGCGATGAGCGCCGGCGGCGACTTCAGCACGTTCTTCACCGAGGACGTGGTGTGGGTGGAGACCGAGTCCGGGGAGAGCTTCACCGGCCCCGCGGCGGTGCGCGAGCGCATCGAGGCCCTGCACGACCGGATGTTCGAGGCCCGCTCGCACGGGCGCTCCCTGAGCGTCACCGACGAGCACGCCTTCCTCGAGGGCGAGTTCGTGGGGACCGCCGTGGACCTGCGGGTGCCGTTCTGCCTGGTGTACGACCTCGACGGGACGGCGATCCGCCGGATGCGCCTGTACATGACGTTCGCCCCGCTGCGGGCCGTGGCCCGCGGCGGGGCGGACCCCGCGGCGACGGCCGGGCCGGGGCGCTGACCCCAACGGCGCCCGAGCAGCGGCACCCGAGCAGCGGCACCCGAGCAGCGGCACCCGAGCAGCGGCGCTTCAGGCGCCCGCCGGCGCCGTCGCCGCGATCGTGGCCGAGCCCAGCACGCGGGTGCCGGCGTAGAGCGCCACCGTCTGCCCGGGCGCCACGCCGGTGAGCGGGGTGCGCAGCGCCACCCGCACCTGCTCGCCGTCCACCTCGGCCACGGCGGGCACGGGCTCGCCGTGGGCGCGCACCTGCACGTGCACCTCCACCGGCCCGGCAGGCTCCGGGGCGCTCCACACCGCCCCCACCGCGCGCAGCTCCCCCACGGCCAGCCGCTCGGCGGGCCCGACGGTGACGGTGCGGCGCACCGGCTCGATGGAGAGGACGTAGCGGGGGCGGCCGTCGGGGGCGGGCCGGGTCAGGCCCAGGCCCTTGCGCTGGCCGACGGTGAAGCCGTACGTGCCGGTGTGGGTGCCCAGCACCGCGCCGTCCTCGTCGAGCACCTCGCCGGGCTCCTCGCCGAGCTTGTCGGCCAGGAAGCCGCGGGTGTCGCCGTCGGGGATGAAGCAGATGTCGTGGCTGTCGGGCTTGCGGGCCACCGGCAGCCCGCGCGCCTCCGCCTCGGCGCGCACCCGCTCCTTGGTGGGCGCGTCGCCCAGGGGGAACATCGCGTGCGCGACCTGGTCGGCGTCCAGGACGGCCAGCACGTACGACTGGTCCTTGGCGGCGTCCGCGGCGCGGTGCAGCTCCGGGCCGTGCGCACCGGGCAGCACGCGCGCGTAGTGCCCGGTGCACACCGCGTCGAAGCCCAGCGCGATCCCCTTGTCGAGCAGGGCGGCGAACTTGATCCGCTCGTTGCAGCGCACGCACGGGTTGGGGGTGCGCCCGGCGGCGTACTCGGCGACGAAGTCCTCGACGACCTCCTCCAGGAAGGACTCCGAGAGGTCCCAGACGTAGAACGGGATGCCCAGCAGGTCCGCGGCGCGGCGCGCGTCGAGGGCGTCCTCGATCGTGCAGCAGCCGCGCGAGCCGGTGCGCAGCGTGCCGGGGGCGCGGCTGAGGGCCATGTGCACGCCCACGACCTCGTGCCCGGCGTCCACGGCGCGGGCCGCGGCCACCGCGGAGTCCACCCCGCCGCTCATGGCGGCCAGCACGCGCATCAGGACGCCCCCGCCCCGGCGGCGGTGGCCGCCACCGAGCGGCGCCGGCGCGCGCGCGAGGAGCGCGCCGAGGCCGAGGCGCGCCGGGCGCGCTCGACGGCCGGGCCGATCGCGGCCAGCGCGGCGTCGACGTCGGCGTCGGTGGAGCTCCAGCCCAGGGAGAAGCGCAGCGCCCCGGCGGCCTCGTGCTCGCCCAGGCCCATCGCCAGCAGCACGTGGCTGGGCCGCGGCACGCCCGCCTGGCAGGCGGAGCCGGTGGAGCACTCCACCCCGGCGGCGTCCAGCAGGTACAGCAGGGAGTCGCCCTCGCAGCCGGCGACGGTGACGTGGGCGTTGCCCGGCAGGCGGTGGGCGGCGTCCAGGACGGGGTCCCCGCGCAGCACCAGGCCGTCCACGGCCGAGCGCAGCCCCGCCACGAGCCGGTCGCGCAGCGCGGCGGTGCGGGCGGACTCGGCCGGCAGCGCGGCGGTGGCCGCGCCCAGGGCCGCGGCGGCCGCACGGGCCCCGGGGGCGTCCAGGGTGCCCGAGCGCACGCCGAGCTCCTGCCCGCCGCCGTGCTGCAGCGGCACCAGCGCGGTGCCGCGGCGCAGCACGAGCGCGCCCACCCCGACCGGACCGCCGAACTTGTGCGCCGACAGCGACAGGGCGTCCACCCCGGCGGCGGCGAAGTCCACCGGCAGGTGCCCCACGGCCTGCACGGCGTCGGTGTGCACCGGCACGCCCGCGGCGTGGGCCAGCTCGGCGGCCTGCGCCACCGGCTGCACGGTGCCGACCTCGTTGTTCGCCCACATCAGCGACACCAGCGCGACCTCGTCGCCGCCGTCGGCCAGCTCGGCGCGCAGCGCGTCCAGGTCGGCGCGGCCGTCGGCGTCCACGGGCAGCAGGCGCACGTCGGCGCCCTCGTGCTCGCCCAGCCACTGCGCGCAGTCCAGCACCGCGTGGTGCTCGGCGGCGCCGACCAGGACGCGGCGGCGGCGCGGGTCGGCGTCGCGGCGCGCCCGGTACAGGCCCTTCACGGCCAGGTTGTCCGCCTCGGTGCCGCCGGAGGTCCACACGACCTCCCCGGGCCGGGCCCCCACCGCGGCCGCCAGGGCCTCGCGGGACTCCTCCACCGCGGCGCGGGCGCGCCGGCCGCTGGAGTGCAGGGACGAGGGGTTGCCGCTGCGGGCGGCCGCGGCGGACCAGGCCTCGAGGGCCTCGGGCCGCAGCGGCGTCGTCGAGGCGTGGTCGAGGTACGCCGTCACGCCCCCAGTGTAAGGAGCGCGGCGCGCCGGGCCCGCCGCGCGGGCGCTCGACCGGACGGGGCGGGCGCACCTCGGGCAGACTGCGCCGGTGCCTGCTCCGACCCCGCGCCGCGACGGACCCACCACGCCCGCTGCCCCGCGCCGGACGTCACCGCACCCGCTGGGCGTCACGCTGCGCCCGCAGGGCGAGGGCGGCGGCGCCGACGTGGCGGTGCTCGCCGCCCACGCCGACGGGGTGGAGGTGTGCGTCTTCGGCGACGACGGCTCCGAGGTGCGCACCCCCCTGCCCGACGTGGAGCTGGGGGTGTGGCACGGGCACGTGCCGCACCTGCGCGAGGGCTCGCGCTACGGCCTGCGCGTGCACGGGCGCTGGGAGCCCGAGCGGGGCCTGCGCCACAACCCGGCCAAGCTGCTGCTGGACCCGTGCGCGCGCGGCGTGGAGGGCGAGGTGGCGCTGGCGCCGGAGACGTTCGGGCACGCGGTGGGTGCGGACCTGCGCGGCGACGTGGCCGTGCGCGACGAGCGCGACAGCGCCCCGCACGTGCCGCGCGGGGTGGTGCTGGGGCCGCCGGCGCCGGAGCTGCGGGTGCGCCCGGGCGAGCAGCCGCGCACGCCGTGGTCGCGCACCGTCGTCTACGAGGCGCACGTCAAGGGCCTGACCAAGCTGCACCCGGACGTGCCCGAGGAGCTGCGCGGCACGTACGCGGCGCTGGCGCACCCGGCGGTCCTGGAGCACCTGAGCTCGCTGGGCGTCACCGCCCTGGAGCTGCTGCCGGTGCACGCCAGCACCTCCGAGGTCGCCCTGCGCCAGCGCGGGCTGGTCAACTACTGGGGCTACAGCACGCTGGCGTTCAACGCCCCGCACCCCGGCTACGCCACGGCCGCGGCGCGCGCGGCCGGCGCCGGGGCGGTGCGCGAGGAGTTCCGCCGCGCCGTCGCCGCCCTGCACGACGCCGGGATCGAGGTGCTGCTGGACGTCGTCTACAACCACACCTGCGAGGAGGGCCCGGACGGCAGGCACCTGTCGCTGCGCGGGCTGGACGAGGCCACCTACTACCTGCGCGACGCCGGCGGGCGCCCCTTCGACGTCACCGGCACCGGCAACTCCCTGGACTTCGCCGAGCGGCGCGTCGTGCAGTTCACGCTGGACTCGCTGCGGCACTGGGTCACCGAGTACGGGGTCGACGGCTTCCGCTACGACCTGATGACGACGCTGGCGCGCGGGCACGACGGCTTCACCCCCGACCACCCGCTGCTGGTGGCGCTGATGAGCGACCCGGTGCTCGCGCAGGTCAAGCACGTCGCCGAGCCGTGGGACGTCGGCCCGTTCGGCTGGCGCACCGGCCAGTACCCGCCGCCGGTGCACGAGTGGAACGACCGCTTCCGCGACGGGGTGCGGCGGTTCTGGCTGACCGACGCGCGCGAGTTCGCCCTGGGCCACGGCGCCCCCGACGCCGCCGGGCGCGGCCTGCGCGAGTTCGCCACCCGCTTCGCCGGTTCCGCCGACACCTTCGACGTCACCCGCGGTCGGCTGACGAGCGTGAACTTCGTCACCGCGCACGACGGCTTCACCCTGGCCGACCTGGTCTCGTACGACCGCAAGCACAACGACGCCAACGGCGAGGGCAACCGCGACGGCAGCGACTCCGACACGAGCTGGAACCACGGCGTGGAGGGGCCCACGGACGACCCCTCGGTGCTGGCGGCGCGCCGGCGCAGCACGCGCAACCTCCTGGCCACGCTCGTGCTGTCCTCCGGGGTGCCGATGCTCACCGCGGGCGACGAGTTCGGGCGCTCGCAGGGCGGCAACAACAACGCCTACTGCCAGGACAACGAGGTGTCCTGGGTGGACTGGGAGATGCAGGACTGGCAGCGCGAGCTGCTGGCCGACACCCGCGAGCTGGTGGCGCTGCGCTCGCGCTACCCGGTGCTCGCCGAGGCGGGGGTGCGCCGCGGGCACCCGGTGCGCGAGCAGCGCGAGGACCTGCTGTGGTTCGCCGAGGACGGCGGGGCGATGACGGTGGACCACTGGCACGACGCGGGCCGGCGGATCCTGCAGGTCCTCGTGGACGGGCGCGACCGGGGCCTGGCCTCGGTGCTCGTCGTCGTCAACGCCGGCGAGCGCCAGCGCGACGTCGTGCTGCCGGCGGTGGAGGGCCTGGCCCGGTTCCACCCGCGCTGGAGCAGCACCTCGGACCGGCGCCGGCGCGCGGTCCCGGCGGGCGCGGCGCTGCGGGCGCCGGCGTGGTCGGTGCGCGTGCTGGCCAGCGCCTGAGCACCCCGGGGAGCGGCCCGGCGGGCGCCCCGGCGGTGGTGCTGCTGCCGGGCACGGGGTGCCGGGTGGTGGAGCTGGCCGCGCAGGGCGCCGCCCTGGCCGCCGCCGGGCGGCGCGTGGTGCCGCTGGAGCTGCCCGGGCACGGCGCGGAGGAGCCGGTGCCCGGTGCGGCGACGCTGGAGGCCGTCGCGGCGCGGGTGGGCGAGCGCGTCGCGGCGCTGGCCGGGCCCGGGCCGGTGGACCTGGTGGGGCACTCCGCGGGCGGCGTCGTCGGCCTGCTGCTGGCCGCGCGGCACCCGGGCGCGGTGCGCCGGCTGGTGCTGCTGGACTCCAACGTGCCGGTGGACCCGGCGGCACTGGCGGCCAAGCGGGCGCGCGCCGCGGCGGTGCGCGCCGAGGGCTGGCACGCGGTGCTGCTCACCTCGATGCGCGCGGCGTGGGGGCCGCGGCGGGCGGGGCTGCGCGAGGAGGTGCTCGCGCGCATCGCCGCCACGCCGGGGGCCGCGGTGCGCGGGCTGTGGGCGGACGTGCTGGAGCTGGACCCCCGTCCCCTGCTGCGCGCGGTGCGCGCGCCGCTGCTGCACGTGCGCAGCACCCGGGAGGTGGACGCGGCGGCGCTGCGGGCGCTGGCCCCGCGGGCGGTCTCGGCGGACCTGCGGGCGCTGGGCGCGGGGCACTGGCCGCACCTGGTGGAGCCGGCGGCGGTCAGCGGGCTGCTGACGGGGTTCCTGGGCGGCGCGCGGCGCTGAGGCGGGCCCCGCGGGCGGGTGCGCCGGTGCCCTCGCCGATCCCTGACGGACCGGCGGGAACCGTCCCCCTGCGGGGGGCACCGGTGCCACCCTGACGCGGTGAGCAGCGGAGCGCAGCCGCCCGACGAGCTCGCGGCGCAGCGCGGCGCCGGCGGGACCGGGGCGGCGGACGGGGTCGTGGCGGACGCGGCGGCGGACGCGGCGGCGGACGCGGCGGCGGACGCGGCGGCGGACGCGGCGGCGGACGCGGCGGACGAGGTCGTGGCGGACGAGGTCGTGGCGGCGCGGCAGCGGGTGGAGCTGGCGCGGGTGCTGGCCGACTTCGCCCAGGACCTGCTCGAGGACTTCGACGTGGACCTGGTGCTGCGCCGGCTGTGCGAGCGCCTGCCCGCGGTGCTGCCGGTCGACGGGGCCGGGGTGTCCCTGGTGGAGCAGGACGCGCTGCGCTTCGCGCGGGCCAGCTCCGCCGAGCTGGCCGAAGCCGAGCGCGCCCAGGCCCGCTTCGGGGAGGGGCCGTGCTTCGAGGCGCTGGCCACCGGCGAGCCGGTCGTGGTGCCCGACCTGCGCCGGGAGGGCCGCTGGCGCAGGTTCGCGCCGGCCGCGGTGGCCGCCGGGGTGGGCGCGGTCACCGCCCTGCCCATGACCGCCCGCGGCCGGGTGTGGGGGGCGGTGGACCTGTACTCGCGCGCCCCGCTGCGGCTGGGCGCCGAGGACCTGGCCGCCGCGCGCCTGCTGGCGCAGGTGGCCACCAGCTACGTGCTGCACGCCCGCGACCGGCAGGACCGCCGGGCCGCCGAGGACGCGCTGCGGGTGCAGACGCTGCACGACCCGCTCACCGGCCTGCCCAACCGGGTCCTGCTGCTGGACCGGCTCACCCAGTCCCTGGCGGCCGCGGGCCGCGACGGGCACACCACGGCGGTGCTCTTCATCGACCTGGACCGCTTCAAGCAGGTCAACGACACCTACGGCCACGCCGCCGGGGACCGCCTGCTGCTCGGCGTCGCCGAGGCCCTGCACGGCGCGCTGCGCCCCGGGGACACCCTGGCGCGCCTGGCGGGGGACGAGTTCGTCGTCCTGGCCGGCGACCAGCACCCCGGCCGGCGCCCCGACGGCAGCGCCACGGTGCTGGCCCGGCGGCTGCTGGCCGCGCTGGAGCGGCCGATCCGCGTGGACGGGCGCTCCGTGCGCATCGCCGCCAGCGTCGGCGTGGCCTACGCCCGGTCCGGCGACACCCCGGAGTCGCTGCTGCACGCGGCCGACACCGCGATGTACGAGGGCAAGGCGCGATCCGGTGAGCGCATCGTCGTCAACGACCGCCGCACCGCCAGCGCCGTGCCCAGCCTGCTGCAGCTGGAGGCCGAGCTGGCCGCGGCGCTGCAGGGCGGGCAGCTCAGGGTGCACTACCAGCCGGTGCTCGACCTGCGCTCGGGCGCCGTGGCCGGCGCCGAGGCGCTGGTGCGCTGGCAGCACCCGCACCGTGGGCTGCTGGGCCCGGACACCTTCCTGCCCGCCGCGGAGGTCACCGGCCAGATCAGCGCCCTGGGCCACTGGGTGACCAGCACCGCGTGCCTGGGCCTGCGCGCCGCCGGGCGCCTGCCCGCGGCGGGCTTCCGCCTGGCGGTGAACGTCTCCCCGCGCGAGCTGCACCACCCGGACTTCCTGCCGCTGCTGCGCCGCAGCGCCGACGAGGCCGGGGTCGACCCGGCGCGGTTGTGCGTGGAGGTCACCGAGGCCACGCTGATCAGCGACCTGGGCGAGACCGCGGCCGTGCTCGAGCGGGTGCGCGCGCTGGGCGTGCAGGTCGCCGTCGACGACTTCGGCACCGGGTTCTCCTCGCTGACCTACCTGCACCGCCTGCCCGTGGACGTGCTGAAGATCGACCGGTCCTTCGTGCGGACCCTCACCGCGCCCGGCGGGACCGGCGGGACCGGCGCCGGGGAGGTCATCGTCGCCCACGTCGTCGGCCTGGCCCACGGGCTGGGCCTGTCCGTCACCGCCGAGGGCGTCGAGACCGAGCAGCAGCGCGAGCAGCTGCGGGAGCTGGGCTGCGACCACGGCCAGGGGTACGCCCTGGGCCGGCCGCGGCCGCAGCTGCGCACGGCCTGACCCCGCACCCCGACCCCGCGCCCCGACCCCGCGCCCCGACCCCGCGGCCCGCTCAGGCAGGGGCGCCGCCGATCTCGGCCCGGGCGCGGCGCAGCGCGGCGCGCAGGCCCTCGACGAGGGCGGCCAGGCCCAGCTCGAAGGAGGCCAGCGCCGCGTCGCCGCCGCCGCGGGCGCGCACGGCCGCGGCGAGGGCGGACCCCTCCCCCGGACCGCTCTCGTTCTCGCCGCCGGTCTCGCCGCCGGGGTCGAAGATGTCCGGCGGGGCCTGGGTGTCCAGCGCCGAGCCCAGCACGAAGGACTCCACGGCGACGACGGCGTCGAGGACCAGGTGCGCGGGCCAGCCGCCCTCGCGCAGCCCGGCGGCGACGCGCTCGTACATGGCCAGGGTGTGCGGGGCCCCGCGCACGGGCGTGACGGCGATGACGGGCACGAGCGGGACGTGGCGGGCGTAGACGTCCCGGTAGGAGCGCGCCCAGGCGGTCAGGGCCTCGTCCCAGGGCAGCGCGCCGAACGCGGAGCAGTCCACCTCGCGGTTGACGTGGTCCTGCACCCGGCGCAGGACGTCCTGCTTGGTGGCGACGTGGTTGTACAGCGCCGAGGGCGCCACGCCCAGCTCGCGGGCCAGGGCGGCCATCGTCAGGGCGTCGTGGCCGCGGGAGGCGACCAGCCGCACGGCGGCGCCGGTGATGCGCTCGGCCGACAGGACGGGCTCGGACGGCCGGCCCCGGGGGCGGCGCTGCGCGACTGCCACGGCCCCCATGCTCGCGCACGCGCGCGGGGCGCCGCACCGCGGCGGGACCTTGACAGCGCCGTGGGCGACCCCGTTAATGAACCCCAATCACTTCGGGGTGGCGCGCAGCGCCCCCGGCCCGGCACCACCCCGGCAGGCCGCACGGCACCCGACCCGGCACCACCGACGAACCCGGAGCGTCCCGATGGCACCCGTCCCCGCGAGCACCCCCGGCCCGGCGCGGGCCGACTGCGACGTGGTCGTGGTCGGCGCCGGCCCGGCCGGGCTGTCCGCCGCCCGGCACCTGACCCGCGCGGGCCTGGACGTCGTGGTCCTGGAGGCGCGCGGGCGCGTGGGCGGGCGCACCTGGACCGACGTCGTCGACGGCGCGACGCTGGAGATCGGCGGGCAGTGGATCTCCCCGGACCAGACGGAGCTGCTGGCCCTGCTCGAGGAGCTGGGCAAGGAGACGTACTCGCGCTACCGCGAGGGCGACTCCGTCTACGTCGCCCCCGACGGCACCCGCACCCGCTACCGCGGCAGCACCTTCCCCGTGCAGGAGAAGACGGCGGCGGAGATGCAGCGCCTGACCGCCCTGCTGGACGAGCTGGCCGCCGAGGTCGGCGCGCGCGAGCCGTGGGCGCACCCGCGCGCGCGCGAGCTGGACACCACCTCCTTCCACCACTGGCTGCGCGAGCAGTCCGCGGACGAGGAGGCGTGCTCGACGATCGGGCTGTTCATCGCCGGGGCGATGCTGACGAAGCCCGCGCACGCGTTCTCCACGCTGCAGGCGGTGCTCATGGCCGCCTCGGCCGGCTCGTTCAGCAACCTCACCGACGAGTGCTTCATCCTCGACAAGCGCGTCGTGGGCGGCATGCAGTCCGTCTCCGAGGCGCTGGCGGCCGAGCTGGGCGGGCGGGTGCACCTGTCCACGCCGGTGCGCACGGTCCGGCGCACCTCCGCCGACGGCACCGGCGAGGGCGTCGTGGTGGAGTCCGACCGGCTCGCGGTGCGCGCGCGCCGCGTCGTGGTGGCCGTGCCGCCGCCGCTGTTCTCCCGCCTGAGCTTCGACCCGCCGCTGCCGCGCCGGCAGCACCAGATGCACCAGCACCTCTCCATGGGCCTGGTCATCAAGGTGCACGCGGTCTACCCCTCGCCGTTCTGGCGCGAGGACGGCCTGTCGGGCACCTGCTTCAGCACCTGCGGGCCGGTGCAGGAGGTCTACGACAACACCCTGCACGGCGACGAGCGCGGAACCCTGGTGGGTTTCGTCGCCGACGAGCAGGCCGACGCGCTGTTCGCCCTGCCCGTCGGGCAGCGGCGCCGGCGGGTGCTGGAGTGCCTCGCCGGCTACCTCGGCGAGCGCGCCCTGGAACCGGACGTCTACTACGAGTCCGACTGGGCCTCGGAGGAGTGGACGCGCGGCGCCTACGCCGCCAGCTTCGACCTGGGCGGGCTCTCGCGCTACGGCGCCGACCAGCGCGCCCCCGTCGGGCCGGTGCACTGGGCGTGCTCGGACCTGGCCGCGGAGGGCTACCAGCACGTCGACGGGGCGCTGCGCAGCGGCCGGGCCGCGGCCGCCGACGTCCTGGCCGCGCTGGGCGAGACCCGCGCGGCCGGGGCCGTGGGGGGGGGGGGGGGGGGGGGGGGGGGGGGGGGGGGGGGGGGGGGGGGGGGGGCGGGGGGCGGGGGGCGGGGGGGGGGGGGGGGGGGGGGGGGGGGGGGGGGGGGGGGCCGGGGCGCCGCCCCCGGGCCGCGCGGGCCCCCGCCGGCCCGGGGGGGGGCGGGGCGGGGCCGC